>JAFRSO010000030.1 GCA_017427545.1 Selenomonadaceae bacterium | reverse complement strand
GATTCAAAGTTACAAAACCGAAAACGGTAAGGAGTCATGCACGACTATGTTCCAAAAAGCAAATTGTGTGTTTTCTAGAAGGAGGAGTTACAAAACCGAAAACGGTAAGGAGTCATGCACGACTTGAAGAAAAAATAAACCCTTGCAAATGCAAGGGTTACAAAACCGAAAACGGTAAGGAGTCATGCACGACCGCGGCGTTTGAACATGTAGCCGCAACGCTAAGAAAATCGAGGATTTGGAAAGAGATTTCAAAAAGGCGATTTTCTACTGCGTTTTCCAAAAATCACAATCATATGAGTTTCATAAAAGTCTAGAATATGTTGATATGACGCGCTCCTTTCGTGTTGGAAAATGATTTGGAAAAATGGCGTCACTGCGTCACCTCAAAACACTTTCCAAAATTGGTTTGATAGTTTTATATCACACCTGCCGCCGAAATGCAAGAAAAAATTTTTCATGAAAAAAGACCCGCCGTAGCGAGTCCAAAAATTTTCGGTCAAAATTATTTCTTGGATTTTTTCTCCTTGATACGAGCCGCCTTGCCCGTGAGTTTGCGCAGATAGTAGAGTTTGGCACGACGAACTGCGCCGCGGCGAACGACTTCGATTTTCTCGACGCGCGGTGAGTGCACGGGGAACAATCTTTCGACGCCGACGCCGTAAGAAATTCTGCGGACGGTGAACATTTCGCGGACACCACTGCCTTGACGACCGATAACGACGCCTTCAAAAATCTGAATACGTTCGCGGTTACCTTCGACGATTTTTGCATGGACGCGAACCGTATCGCCCGGCGCGAATTGCGGAATGTTGTCGCGGAGCTGTTCTTTCTCAATGAGTTCAATAATATTCAATTTGGAATCCTCCCATCTTTGTCCGACGTTCATGCCCGCATGCAGAGGAACGCCTCAACAGTTTGCAAAGTCTATCACAAAAATTTTGTTGCTGTCAATATTTTTTTATTGACAAACGCGGTGATTTGTAGCAAGATAAGCGCGTTGAAAATTTCATATCGATTGAATCGAGTGGCGCAAGCCTCAATAGAGAATCCGGTCAGAAGCCGGAACGATCACGTCACCGTAGCGGGGAGCGACTCTGCATTTATGTCACTGGGAGTTTTTCTTGGGAAGGCGCAGTAGAAGCTTTGATCCGAAGTCGGGAGAACTGCTCGATTGACAATCACCGTTTGACCTGCGAGCGACAGGAAGGGGATTAATTTAATTAGGAGTTAGGAATTAGGAATGAGGAATTATTTTCTTGATTCTATAGCTCAAAGATTTTTATTACCTCGAACTGTGCCCGCAACAAGGGCTTTTTTCTTTTGGCGAAAAGTTTTCCCCGTCACGGGGAGGCATTGCTCATACATTTCACTTGCTGAGGAATCAGCGGCTCCCGTCGAGTTGGCAGGAGAATTTTTTTTATCACCGATATCTAATTTGACAAAAATTTAATATCCTGCTACTTGCAAACAAAAAACCCGTCGGCTAATGTCGGCGAGTTCTTTTTTATTATTGCAAGCTTCTTTTACATGACAAGTTCTTCTTCGATGAACATTTTTTTGAACAGTGTGATAAAATTCTGGCAAGCCGATGAGAGAGTTTGATTTTTGCGCCAGGCAACGACAGTGTGAGTCGTCATTTCCGGTTCAACAATGCGTTTGTAAACCAAGTTGCCGTCAGTGAGGAGGCGTTTGCTTGAGACGGGAATCATTGCCGCGCCGAGATTCATCTTGACCATAAGCAAATCTTGAACGATGCTGTCGGAGACGCAAATTATATTCGGGTCGAAGCCGATTTTTTTGCAGGCGGCAACGAAATTTGACTTCCAGCGCAGAGGAATAATCAGCGGCTGCTTTTTGAGTTCGGCAAGGCGAATTGTATCGGCCTTTCTGCCGCAAACATTTTCCGCGTTCATGACCATGACGAGCGGTTCATTGGGCAGGACGAGCAATTCATAATTGCCGTTGTCGACTTGTGTACGAGTGATAGCAATTTCAATCAGGCGGCTGTCAAGAAGTTCGATAATCCTTGCGCCCTCCGCCTCCCAAATTTCAAACGTGACCTCAGGATAAATCTTGCGGAATTCGGCAATCAAATCGGGCAGAATCATTGCCCCGGACGTGGTGATTGTTCCGATACGAATTGTACCTTTCGTGCCGCTGCCGATTTCGGTAATCTCGCGAACAGTGCCGTCGACCATGCCCAAAATACTTTCGACGCGATTGTAGAGAACTTGCCCCGCTTCAGTCAGACGGATTCGACGTGAACCGCGCTCAAAAAGTTTAACGTGCAAATTCTCTTCGAGGTGCTTCATTTGGCGACTAAGTGCGGGTTGAGCAATGCCCAAACGCTGTGCCGCGTGGCTGATATTGCCCTCCTCAACGATGGCGAAAAACGCCCTCATGTCTTTAATTCCAATTCCTTGTGCCATTCGTTAAATCATCTCCTCTAAGTTTTTTACTGCGTACTTCAAATGTTGCAAAGATTATAGCACAACTTGATTTTATATGATATAGTTTTTGTGATAAAATTGCAAAGGGTATGTTTGAAAATTTATTTTAATGCCCTAATCGAGGAGGAGATAACTTGAAAAAAATTCGTACACGCTTTGCACCAAGCCCGACAGGTTACATGCACATCGGCAATTTGAGGACGGCTCTTTATGCTTATCTGTTCGCGAAGTCTCAAGGCGGCGATTTTATTTTGCGCATTGAAGACACTGACCGCGCCCGCTACGTTGCTGACGCCGTTGAGTTCATTGAACGCACTCTTGCCGCTGCAAAAATTATTCCCGACGAAGGGCCGCATCATGGCGGAAATTTTGCACCCTACGTTCAAAGCGAACGCATGGATATCTATAAAAAATACGCCGAGCAACTTGTCGAGAGTGGACACGCTTACCGTTGCTTCTGTTCCGGTGAAGAAATGACTTCCGAGGAAAATAAATTCGGCGGCTACAATCGTCATTGTCGCGACCTTGACCCTGCCGAGATTGAAAAAAATCTTGCCGAAGGTAAACCTTACGTCATTCGCCAGAAAATGCCGCTTGCCGGTGAGACGACTTTTTTCGACGTGCTTCACGGCAACATCACGATTGCCAATTCCGAACTTGAAGACCAAGTTTTGCTGAAAAGTGACGGTATGCCCACGTACAATTTCGCCAACGTCGTCGACGATCACTTGATGGAAATTTCTCACATTATCCGCGGCACGGAGTTTATCACGTCGACGCCCAAGCATGTTTTGCTGTATGAATTTTTCGGCTGGGAGTTGCCGACGTTCATTCATCTTGCACCGGTTATGGGCAAGGCGGCTGACGGCACTGTTTCCAAATTGAGCAAGCGTCACGGCGCAACGAGTTTTAACGACTTGATTGAAATGGGCTATCTTCCCGAAGCCATTACAAATTACGTCGCACTTTTGGGTTGGAGTCCGAAAAATTCTTGCCAAGAAATTTTTTCTATGGACGAGCTGATTAAAAATTTCAGCCTCGACGGATTGAGCAAGTCGCCCGCCGTGTTCGATTATGCAAAACTCGATTGGATGAGCGGCGAATATTTCAAGGCGATGAGTGACGAAGATTTTGCCGACGTCGCCGAAAAATATTTTACTGACTTCGACGAGCCGCGAAAAATTTTCCTGGCAAGCCTGCTGAAAACTCGCGTTGCAAAACTCTCCGATATTCCCGCGATGATTGCTTTCCTGAAAGATTTGCCGCCCTTCGACATTGAACTTTTCACGAACAAACGCAACAAAGTTACTCCGCAAAAATCCGCCGAAATTCTCGCGCCCGCAATAAAAATTTTGGAGCAAGTCGACGATTGGACACTTGACACGCTTAACGAAAAAATCGCGGCGTTCGTTGAGGATTCGGGCTTAAAAGTCGGCGCGGTGATGTGGCCGTTGAGAATCGCGCTGTCAATGCAAAAAGTCACGCCCGGCGGTGTCACGGAAATTTTATATCTGCTCGGAAAAGAAATTTCACTGGCAAGATTGAATTCGGCTCTGGAAAAACTTTAATCTTGCAAAATCCACGCGATAGCCTTTGCAGTTCGTTCGGTTGAGTGCTGAAAATGATTGCCCGCGTTCAGCTCAAAAATCGTTTTGATTCCAAGCGTCTCATAAAAACTTTTCAGCCGACGCGTATTGTCTTCGACCGTCTGCAAAATTTTGTTACGAGTTTTAGCCTCCTTGTCGCCCAAAGAGAAATAAATTTTCTCCGGCACATGGAGGATTTTATTTTCTTGCGTGAAGTCTAAAAATTTCGGATACCAGAAAGATCCCGACGCGCTTGCGATTCGTGAAAAAATTTCCGTCCGATACATTGAGTAGACTGCGAAAAGTCCCGCCAGTGAATATCCTGCCGCCGCAATGTAAATCGGTTTTTCTTCAAGGTGCGCAAAAATTTCCGGCAAGATAATTTCCTCAAATATTTTTAAATACTTATCCGCGCCACCTGTGCAAGGCGTATCATCTTTGCTTATCGGCGGGATTGGCCACGGCGACATTTCGTCATCCCAATTCAAATTTCCGATTGCCGCCAACGAAAATTCCTGCCGCGTGATATTTTTTGTCGCTTGATAAACCGATTCGCCCTCGTCCTGAAATGTGTGCAGGATAATCAGCGGTGCCTCTGCCGATTCAAACAGGCGAATTTTTTTCCCCGCCGACGTAAAATTTTTCATAACCATCACTCCTCAAGTAGTCTGCAATTTCAAGTAGCCGTCCATTTCGACGAAATTTAGCGCGTGATACAAAGCTTTTGCCGCCTCTGAAGTCTCAAGATAAATTTTTTCCGCGCCATGTTCGCGAGCAATTTTAATCAGCCGCTCACAAATTTTTTTCGCGACACCGTGTTTACGATAGGGCTTGCGGGTGTAAATGTTCATCAGATATGCGCAACGTCCGCTGCGATTGTCTGGCGAAGGCAACTCATCATAAATGCATACGCCGCCGCAACCTAAAATTTTCCCGTCCGATTCCGCGACAAGTGCAACATGTCCGCCGCGATTCAATTCGGCAAGATAATATTCACGATTTTTTTCACGCAACGAATCCCATTCAGCCGCGCTCATTTCTTGACGCTCCCGCGAAAAGACGTGCGATAAAACTTCCATGCGAAGTTCAAGCAAAAGTTCAATGTCCCGTTCGGTCAAGCGTCGAATTGTCGCCGAAAATTTTTGCCGAATTTTTCTTTCAGGCGGCGGTGGCAGTGATTGCTTGTCGATTTTTCCGTTAGGTGTCAGCGGCAAATTTTCAAGCTCCACAAAAAATTCCGGTATCATAAAATCCGCCAGATAATCCGCCAGATAATTTCTAATTTCGGTGATTGTCGTGGCGGGATTTTTTTTGACGACGTAAGCGACCATGTACGATAAATTATCTGCGTCGACGGCAGGCAAAATATAACATTGATGAATCAAGCCCGATTGAATCAAAACGTTTTCAACCTCGCCGACCTCAACGCGCTTGCCGTAAATCATAATCTGCGTATCTTTTCGGCGAAGGAAGGCAATATTTCCGTCCGCAAGCAAAAATCCCAAATCGCCGCTGCGATAAATTTTCCGCCCGCGATATTGCTCAAAATTTTTATCCCCGTGCAGATAACTTGCCACTCCTCCGCCCATGATACAAATTTCACCGACATCGCCTTGAGGAACTTGTTCGCCGCGTTTATCAAGAAGCAAAATTTCCGCGCCGAGTACCGCCTTGCCAATCGGATAAGTTCCGTCGTCGAGAGCATTGCCTGCCGAACAATCGTAATAACTTGCGCAAACCGTCGTCTCTGAAGGGCCGTAAGTGTTGTAAACTTTGATTCTGTCGACGAGATTATCAACGTAGGCCTCGCGCAGAACGTCACCGCCGCTTATCAAAAGTCGCAAGCTGTTTGGAATTTTTTCAAGCTCATTAATTTCTTGCATGAGGTAGGGAAAGCCGCTGATAATCGTGACGTGATTTTTTTCGACAAAATCCATGAGTGCGGTAATATTTTTCTTGTCGTCGTCGGAAGGGATTGCCAACTTCGCGCCGTTCAACAGCGTACAAAAAATTTCCTCAACAAAAATATCGAATGAGCACACCGAATATTGGAGCATGATATCGCCCGCGCCGATATGAAATTCGTTTTGGAAAGCTCGGACGTAATGCAGGACATTGGCATTTGTGACGGCGACGCCCTTAGGCTTACCGGTCGTGCCGGACGTGTAAAGGATATACGCCAAATCATCGGGCTTGACTTGGGCGGGCTTGACGGCGAATTTTTTTGCGGAAAAATTTTCTTGCGAGATTACAACGTCGACTTCGGCATCACGCATCATGAAGCGGATTCGTTCTTTCGGGAATGTAGGTTCTGCCGGAACATAAGCTACCCCGCGACTTAATACGGCAAATATCGCGGCAACTTGTTCGACGGAGTGCGTCAAAATTATTCCTGCTCGACGACAATTTTCAGGCAAGGCCGCTGAAATTTTCTCAACGAGCGATAAAAATTCTCCTCGCGACAAAATTTTTCTCGAATCAGAAATTGCCACGGCTTGAGGATTTTCTTCAACTTTTAAGCGCAAGGCCTCGATTATACTTTTCATTATGACACCTGCTGAAATTTTCTGTCGACGTTGTATTTCGTGACGGCCTCGACGGGCGACTTAACAGAATTCATCGGACAACAAACTTGGCAACCTCGAAAGTCGTCGTGCAAAATTCTGTAGCGGGCGGACGCGTACTCAAATGAATTCAAAATTTTTTCCCAGTCGACGAACTCTTTACCGTCAGCGTCATGCTCAATAAAATTTTTGATGTTAAGTGTCGGCTCAAACCATCCGCAAAAATCCAACCTGCCGTCGGGATAAAGATCAATCTCATTCCACGGCGCAAAACAAATATCCCTGTCAGCCTCCTGCTTAAGGTGCAAACTCGGCGAAATGTCATCAACCATTGCAAGTTCTTTTTTCCCGCAAGCACGCCGAATCTCATTGCGCCTATTGAATTCGTCAAGTATCGACCGCCCCTCCGCAAGCTTTAAAATCTTCGCGTACTTTGCATTCAGCTCGTCAATCGGAATTGCTTCGACTTCCTGTTGAAGGGCAGCGGCCTCACCTGTCGGCGTCCACAATCTGAAGTAAATTATAATTTTCTCGGCAAGCACGCGTTCAAGTTCCATCATGGTTTTCATTGCCGGACGCGTAATTTTGGGGTGCGTAAAAAATTCGCCGTTCATGTCATTTTCCGTGTAGTCGAAGAAAAATACGATAAATCCCGCGTGCAACTCCAACGACAGCTCAACGAAATTCAAAATGTCGTCGACGTTATCTTTGTTAACGACCATCGACAAATCCGGCGCGAAACAAAGTTTATCTTCCGCCTCAAGCTTGGCGAGATAATTTTTGATGTTGCGAATCATAATCGGGAACATTTTTTTAGCAGTGGCGGAGTCGTCACCGTCCCAACAGCTTTTCGCAAAAATATCGGCGTTGGAGGCGTTGATTGAGAAATGCGCCTTGAAAAGATTTTTTGCGGCAAGCTCTTGAAATTTCTCGTTGAAGGCAATGCCGTTCGATTCGGTCATCAAAGTTATCTGCGGGAAATTTTCGCTCATGAACTTCATATAATTATAACTTTCCTTTGCAAAGAAAGCGTCGCCGCCCGTGATTAAAACGACGCCGATTTTGTCGTAAATCGGTCGGCAAAGTTCGTAATACCAACTAGGAATCATGGCGTGATTAGCCTCGTCGCCGAAAGTGCAACGTACACCGCAATATCTGCATTTGGCGTTGCAAGCGTTGGTAATTCTGATTCGCAACAGCCCGTCTTTGAGTTCAGTCTTACAATCGGGGTGACGCGTTAAAATTTTCGGCAAAACGTTTTCAATCTCGGCACGATAGCGATTTTCCTTCAAGCCGAATTTCTCGAAGTGGACTAGCGGATTTGTTTTGACGTCGGGATTTTTTTTGAGGTAATCGGTCGTCGAAAAGAATGCCGAAGGATTTTTACCCTCCCGCCAGCCGACTGTCAAATAATGATTCGCCGCGTCAAGATATTTCCCGAAGCCGTAAGTTTTGCAATACCATTCGCCGTCGAAGAGCAAAGAGTTCTCGACGATTTTTTTATCCTCGTCGGAATAAATTTTCGGCGGCGGTTCAGATTTTTTCGTCCTGTTGAAAAGTTTATCCAGAAGTTTCATTTCACTCACCCGCACAAAATATTTTCCGCGAATATACAAAAGTTTTTTCGTTATGTCAAACGGACGCTCAAAAGCTTTTAATTTGACAAGCTTAAATCGCTTTGTTAGACTTGCAACATATTTTCAGGTTTCGAACGGAGATGATTACTTTGATAAATTTTAAATTTAACTTGCAACGATTTTTCAGTAGCGGAAACGGTACTTCAAGTAACCCTTACAGAATCAGCAGTCAGGCAGATTTGGAACAGCTTAGAAATGACGTCAACAGAGGCAATCCCTACGAAGGCGTATATTTCAGAGTCACTAATGACATCGCGCTCACGGGCAACTGGACGCCGATTGGCGGGCTCGATAAAAACGCGGGGATATTCGGAACGTTTCGCAGATTCAAAGGCGTGTTCGACGGCGGCGGATTCACCATCAGCGGAATGACAATCAGGGACGGCAACGGATATCCGGGCTTGTTCGGCCTTACAAGAGAAGCGACGATTAGAAACGTCAATCTGACGGGCGTTGACATCATGGCAGGCGGCCAAGTCGGCGCGATTGTCGGTTGCGCGGAGATTGAGACGAACATTACAAACTGTTCGGCTCAAGGCACCATTAAAGCCTACGCCAACTCCGCTGCCGGCGGTATCGTCGGCACTTTCAAAAGAGGATTTTGGAACAGCGATATTAAAAATTGCGCTTTTTTCGGCACAGTAGAAAATACCGACGGCAATAGAGAGCTAGGTATAATCGCGGGCAGTTCAAGTACTTCGCTCGCAGGCAACTATTACTATGGTGACGCCGCCAACATTAATACCAACGACGCGACGCGAATTTACGATTTCAACGTGCCGGAAGGCGTAACCATCGACGGAGCCGTTACTTTCGCCGGCAAGAGCTACATCAAGGCGGGCGACGCCACTTTCAAATACCTGGGCAATTCCTACAAATACAACGTCACCGGCAACGTTACCGTCACGATCAAAGACAACAAATTTTTTGCCAACGACACTGACCTCGGATCTGCCGTACCCGGTACATTTGAAGGCAACGGTTCAGCAAATAATCCTTACCTCATCAAGACTGAAGATGATTTGCGCAAACTTGCCACTTATGTAAATTACGGCAACGACTGCGCGGGTTTGAATTTCAAGCTTGCCAAAGATATTACGCTAACGAGCGAATGGACACCTATCGGCAGCAAAGAATCCAAAAGTTTCAGAGGCAACTTTGACGGCGACGGACATACTGTAAGCGGTTTGACAATCAACAACCGCGTCGACTCTCAAGGCTTGTTCGGTACCGTCGACAGCGTGACGATTCAAAACGTCTACTTGACGGGTGCCAACGTCAAGGGTGGCAGTTTCATCGGCGCGTTGGTCGGCACTGTAACGGGCAACTCCCAAATCCTCAACTGTTTTGCTCAAGGCAACGTCGAATCTTCAGACAGGCTCGCATATGCCGGAGGATTGGTCGGTGCCCTCAGAATTTACACGGGTAACAGCGTAATAGACGGTTGCGCATTCAGCGGCAATGTTAAGGCAATCAAAGCCTCGAATGATCGTTTTTTTTCCTATGGCGGCGGGATTATCGGCATAAATGACGGCACAGTCAAAAACAGTGTATTTCTCGGCGGTTCATTTGAATGCGTGAACAAGGGCGCAATTATTGGGCTAAACGAAGGCAATTTCGCCGACAACTATTATTTCGGCACGCTTGCCGACGATGTCTATCCCAACCGTGCGACGCAGGTCTTCAGAATCGCTGTACCCGAAGGCGTCACGTCAACTTCAATCGTCACGTTCGGCGGCATAAAGTTCGTCAAGGCGGGAGACGCCACGTTCACCTACAACGGCAACACTTACAACTACACTGTCAACGACAATCTTGCCGTTTCTGTCGAAGGGGATAATCTTTCTTTCGACAAACTCGATATGGCAGAGAATTTCCTTTCCACTCTCGACGGCAACGGCTCCGAAAATAATCCTTACTTCATCAAGTCGGAAGATGACTTGCGCCGATTTTCCAACTACGTCCTTTACGGCAACGACTGCGCGGGCTTAAATTTCAAGCTTGCCAATGACATCGTGCTCACCAAAAACTTTACGGCTATCGGTACGGAAATGAATCCGTTCAGCGGTAACTTTGACGGCAACGGCAAAACTATAAGCAACCTCACGATAAGCGGCGGTGATAATCAAGGCTTATTCGGCAAAGTCAACGGCTCGACGATTAAAAATCTTAACCTTACGGGCGTCAATGTCACGGGCAAAAATAATGTCGGTTCACTTGTCGGCTATGCGGCGGGCAACTCGCAAATTCTCAACTGTTTTGCTCAAGGCGATATTAAAGGTTCGGAAAATGTCGGCGGGATTGTCGGTATTAATGACGGCACCATTAAAGACGGCGCGTATTTGGGCGGCTCAATCACGGGCACAACTAAGGGCGTAATCGTCGGCAGTAATGGCGGCACGCTCACGGATAACTATTATTTCGGCACGCTTTCAAGCGGTACCAATTCCAATGATGCCACGCAGATTTTCAACGTCATATTGCCCGAAGGTGTCACGTCAAATGCTATCGTCGAAATCAACGGCACGAAGTATATCAAGGGCGGCAACGTAATTTTAAGCCTCGGCCACAAAAATTATTACATCAACGTCACGAGCGACGTTACCGTTACGATTGACGGCAACAAACTTTTCGTCAATGACACCGAATGTATCGCGGACTTCCTCGGCAATCTCGAAGGCGAAGGTACCGAAAATAATCCCTTCCTCCTCAAGTCGCAAGAAAATCTGCGTCAACTTGCTACTTACGTCAACAACGGCAATAACTGCGCGGGCGTGAATTTCAAGCTGACTGAAGATATTAAGCTGACGGGTAATTGGACACCTATCGGCAAGCAAGAGAATTCCTTCAATGGCACGTTCGACGGCGATAATCACACTGTCAGCAACCTCACGATTAATGGCGACGACAAGCGGGGCATTATCGACAAGCAGGGCTTTTTCGGCTACGTGAACAACGCGACGCTTAAAAATGTCAATCTCACGGGCGTCAACATCAATACCAATGGTATTATTGGTTCGCTGGCCGCCTATGTGTATAAAAACACGCAAATCCTCAACTGTTCGGCTCAAGGTAACCTCAACTCTAAAAGCTTTTTATCGCCTGTCGGAGGATTGGTCGGTTACACAAACTCCAACGTGACAATCGACGGTTGCACATTCAGCGGCACTATCGAAGGTTTATCCGTGCCCGGTGAATTTCCTATTTTAGGCTCCCATGTCGGCGGGATTGTCGGTGCCAGTTTAGGCGGCAGTATTAAAAATTGCGCGTATTTGGGCGGCACTATCAAAAGCAGTGACGGCGGCGCAATCACGTCAAAAATCAGCAAGACCGAAAATTTCATCGACAATTATTATTATGGCAAGCTGGACGAAGGCATCAAAGACAGCGGCGCGACGCAAATTTTCAAAGTCACCTTACCTGACGGCGTCACTTCAAATGCTCTCGTCGAAATCAACGGCACGAAATATATCAAGGGCGGCAATGTCTCTTTCGACTACGGCGGCAACTCCTACAATTACACCGTCAATGATGATATTACCGTCACGATTCAAGGCAACAAATTTTACGTCAATAACACTGAAACTGAAACGAGCTTGCCCGGTAACGGCGACGGTTCCCAAAATAATCCGTACCTAGTCAAGACTGAAAAAGACTTGCGTCAACTTGCCGAATATGTCAACGGAGGTAACGACTGCGCGGGCATTAATTTCAAGCTGGCCGACGATATTGCGCTGACGGGAGATTGGACACCTATCGGCACGCAAGATAATCACTTCAAGGGCACGTTCGACGGTGATAATCACACTGTCAGCAACCTCACGATAAATGGCGATGATAATCAGGGATTATTCGGCTACACGGACGGCGCGACGATTCAAAATGTCAAACTCACGGGCGTCAGCGTCACCGGCAAAGATAATGTCGGCTCACTTGTCGGCAACGCGAATAACTCCCAAATCATCAACTGTTCGACGAGTGGCACAATCAAATCAACTGTCATGAAATCATATGTCGGAGGTTTAATCGGGCGCACTTCGGCCAATGTCACGGTTGACGGTTGCACTTTCAGCGGCTCTGTTGAAGGTTTTGAATCTGCAAGATTTTCTGATATTGCTGCTCACAGCGGCGGGCTTGTCGGTATTAATGACGGTAGCACAATCAAAAACAGCGCATTTCTTGGCAACTCAATCAAGGGCGGCAACTGCGGCGTAATTACGTCTGAATTCAAAGAGGGCGGAACGCTTACCGACAATTATTACCTCGGCACGCTTGCTGAAGGCGTCGATAATAATAATGCCACGCAGATTTTCAACGTCACCATGCCCGAAGGTGTCACTTCAACCGCACTTATTGATATCAACGGCACGAAATATATCAAGGGCGGCAATGTCACTCTCAACTACAATGGCAACAGCTACAATTACAATGTCACGGGCGATATTGCCGTCACGATTCAAGACAACAAAATTTACGTCGGCGGCGAAGAATTAAATTCGGCTCCAAAACTTGCCATGGTCTCAAATGAAAATCCTGACACTTCCGCTGATTTGACCACGCTTAACAGCAATGCCACTGTGGAAGGCAAAAAACTTTATGCGGACGATAACGGCTCCACACTCACGGGCGGATTGGGCAACGATTCACTTTGGGGCGGAGCAGGTAAGGATACTTTCATCTACAACGGCGGCAACGATATTATTTACGGCTTCGGCACCGGTGACACTCTCATAACGAACGGCTTTAACGACATCAGCCCCAATTTTAATGCCGTTGACAATTACATTAACATTCCTTGCGGCACTGGTTCAGTTACGCTGAAAGACTTCACGACAAATGAGTTTGCCATAAACAGTGACACTTGGACGTTAAGCGGTAACACAATCAGCAAGAACTAGCAGCTAGCAGTTAGCAACTAGTTCTAGTTCCTCGACATTGTCGAGGATTTTTTTTTGCGCAAAAAAATGACAGCCGCGAAATTTTTCGTGACTGCCAAAATATTTTTACTCAATGATAATTTTCTTAATCAGTTCGCGTTCATCATACCACGGAGAATTTTCGTCGCAAGATATTTTCTTCAACGCGTCTCCGCCGATAATCTTAAGCGTGCCGCCGTCAATTTGCCAAGAAAAATTTTCTTTGCCCGCAGCCGGCTCATCAAAAGTTATAATCTCGGCATGATTGCCGTCAGTTAAAACTTTTCCGAAGTCAGAACCTGCCGCACAATAAATTTTGCTCAACAGCTCGCAATCCGCAAAAATTTTCTCGCCGACTTCGCGGACATTGGCGGGGATTTTTATTTCCGTCAAATTTTCGCAACCCTTGAACGCTTGATTGCCGATTTTCTTTAAGCCGTCGGGAAGTTTTATATTATTCAAGCTCAAACAGTTGCCGAAAAGATTTTCCGCAATTTCGGTCAGGCCGTCGGGAAGATTAATTTTCGTCAAGTTCCAACAGCCGCAAAATGCCGACTTGCCGATTTTCACGACGCTCGCGGGAAGATGAATTTCCTTCAAATTCTCGCAGAACAGAAACGCGCTGATTCCAATCGTCGTGACGCCTTCGGGAATTTCAACGGCTTGCAAGTCGTTGCGGAAACTGAATGAAAAATCTTCAATGCTCGTCGTTCCCGACTCAATGATAAATTTTTCGGGCATTACAAAATGAACTGCGACAAATCTTTATTCTTGGCAATTTCCTTGAGCCGCCCGTCAACATAATCCGCGTCAATGACAATTTCGGTTTTGCCGTCCTTGACCATGTCGGGTGCCTCGAAAGAAATTTCCTCAAGCAATTTTTCAAGCAGCGTGTGAAGTCTGCGTGCGCCAATATCCTCCGATTGTTCGTTGACATGTTCAGCCAAATCGGCAATTCGTTCGATTGCCTCTGCGCGGAAATCAAGTGCAAGCCCTTCAGTTTCAAGCAAGGCCTTGTACTGTTTGAGCAATGCGTTTTGAGGTTCGGTTAAAATTTTCTCGAAGTCCGCCTTGAGCAGTGATTTAAGCTCGACGCGAATCGGGAAACGACCTTGCAATTCGGGGATAAGGTCGGAAGGTTTCGCCGTATGAAATGCGCCCGCCGCGATAAATAAAATATAATCGGTCTTCACGGGGCCATACTTCGTCATGACGGTTGAGCCTTCGACAATCGGCAAAATGTCACGCTGAACACCTTCGCGGCTAACGTCGGGGCCTGAACTCGAACCTTTAACGGCAACTTTATCAATCTCGTCAAGAAAAACAATTCCGCTGCGTTCGGCAAGTTCAACGGCAGTTTCGGAGACTTCTTCCATGTCGATGAGTTTTTCAGCCTCTTCTTGCTCCAAAATCTTGCGCGCATTGGCGACGGTGACTTTACGCTTGCGCATTCTCTTGGGCATGAGTGAGCTGACCATATCTTGAAGATTATCGCCCATACCCTCAAGACTCGAACCGCTGAACATTCCGACCATCGGCTTGGCATGATCGGCAACTTCAAGCTCAATGACTTGCTCCTCAAGTTTGCCTGCCAAAAGACGTTTGCGGACAAATTCCCTGCCGGGCTTTTTAGTCTCATCAACTTTTTCATCAGCCGCGGGAGTTTCAGTGTCAGCGTTGCCGAAAAGTTTTCCGAGCGGATTTTGTGAACGCTTCGGTTCCGGAACCAACACGTCAAGCAGTCGTTCAATCGCATTTGCGGCAGCCTTTTCCTTGACTTCTTCGGTACGTTGCTTGCGAACCATGCGCACTGCCGTTTGAACCAGGTCGCGGATTATCGATTCGACATCGCGCCCGACGTAGCCGACTTCGGTAAATTTCGTCGCCTCAACCTTGATGAACGGTGCCTTGACGAGTTTGGCCAGTCGACGAGCAATTTCAGTTTTGCCCACGCCCGTCGAACCTATCATCAAAATATTTTTCGGGATAACGTCGTCGCGCATTTCGTCCGGCAATTTGTGACTGCGCCAACGATTTCTTAGCGCGATTGCCACGGATTTTTTTGCCTCATCCTGTCCGACGATATATTTATCCAACTCCGCAACTATCTCGCGGGGCGTCTGATCATTCAAGCCGAGTTCTTGCGAAACTTTTGCCTTTTTTGCCATTAAAATTTATCCTCCATTTTTAGCTGTTAGCTGCCAGCTGCCAGATTTTGCTCATCAAATTTCCTCGACGATTATATTTTGGTTGGTGAATACGCAAATATCCGCCGCGATAGACAACGACTCTTTGGCGATTTCAGTGGCAGTCATTTCCGTGTGATTCATCAATGCCCGCGCAGCCGCCAATGCATAAAATCCGCCGGAGCCTATCGCCGCAACATCGCCGTCAGGTTCTATAACTTCGCCGTTGCCGGACAAAAGTAAAATCGTATCTTTATCCGCCACTAGCAATAATGCTTCAAGCCGCCGCAAAATTTTATCGGTGCGCCAATCTTTTGCAAGTGCAACTGCCGCACGCTGTAAATGTCCGTGAGTTGATTCGAGTTTTTCCTCAAATTTTTCAAACAGCGTGAAAGCATCTGCCACCGAACCTGCAAAGCCCGCAATGATTTTGTCATGATAGAGGCGACGAACTTTTTTTGCCGTCGACTTCATGACTGTTGAGTTGCCGAAAGTGACTTGACCGTCTCCGGCGAGTGCAACTTTCCCGCCGCGCTTAACTGCAACTATCGTTGTCGAATGAAATTCCATTTAGTTTGCTCCTATCTTTTTTGCGCATTATACTATTTGCCCTATTTCTTGTAAAGGGAAAAGGGAAATGGGATTAGAAACTGGAAGATTTGAATAACTATTCAATAGCGTATGATGACTTTTGTATTGTTGATCTACTTTTCTTTGCGTGTCCAAAGAAAAGTAGCAAAAGAAAGGACACCTCGCAGGGGCGTTTACTCCTCATGATTCCAACGTTGAGATTACCCGCAAGGTAGAATTGCCCGCGGACTTCGCATCACGCTCAGTGCGCGGGCTGGGCCGTCATCCTTGACGGCCTCAAAAATCCCTAATCCCTAACTATCAACGTGCTTGACGGATTGAAAACTTACTATAAAATAAATCTTATCAGGGGGTGAGGTTATGGCGGTCGTCAAGAAGAAACGACGTAAACGAAAAATTTTCAGAGGTGTAATTTTTATTGTCGTGAGCGCGGCGGTAATCGGTTTCTTCGTATATGTGCCATTCTTCACGCTAAGCGAAATAAGACTTGACGGCGCAAAATATTTGACGGAAGAAGACATTATGCGTGTCGGAAATATTTACATGGGCGAGCCGCTCTTCAAGCTTGAGACTGACGTTGTGCAAAGCCGTCTGTCGAAAGATTTACGCATTGAAGAAGTCAGCGTCCGAAGAAAACTGCCGCACGCGTTGGAAATAAAAATTAAGGAACGTCGACCGCTGGCAACGATTGTTTGCGATTACGGCTATCTTGACCTCGACCATAACGGCATGGTTCTCGACAGCTACAAGACGTTGAAGACTATGCAAATCCCGATGATTAACGGAGTTGCCGTCCGAGATTTGTATATCGGTGACACGATTGACAATGTTTTGGTTAAACAAATTCTCGATTTTCTTCAGCGGCTGAATGAGGAGACTCTCAACCGGTTGTCTGAAATTGCGATTGTTGAGGAAGATTATATCGTCATGTATTCTGCCACAGAACGCCCGGTTCAAATTCGTATTGGGAAGTTGGAGCGGCTTGATGAAAAGGCTCGCCTCACGGAAGATTTTCTGCGCGACCTTGAAACCAATCCTCACCCCGTCGAATATGTCGATTTTAATTATACTGCGCCGTTCATTAAACTTGCGGAATGAGGGAAATTTTTGGAAGGGATAATCAGCAGGATAGAAAAAAATTCGCTCGCCGAGGAGCTTGAACTCGTCGCGGGCGATAAAATTTTACAGGTCAACGGACGTGCGCCGCTCGACATAATCGATTTGAGTTTTCAGCTTGCCGAGGAAGAAATTGAGCTTTTGATTGAGCACGCGGACGGTGCGCGGGAAATTATCGCGTTTGAAAAGGACGTTGACGAGGAGCTTGGCGCGGAATTTGAATCGGCAGTTTTCGACGGAGTGCGGCGTTGCAAGAATCATTGCGTATTTTGCTTCGTCGATATGATTGCGCCGAATATGCGGAAAACTCTTTCGATTAAGGACGACGATTACCGCCTGTCTTTTTTATTCGGCAACTTCATCACACTGACGAATTTAACCGCAAAAGATTTCCGTCGCATAAAAAATTTTCACTTATCGCCGCTGTTCGTATCGGTTCACACAATGAATCCCGATTTGCGGGCAAAAATGCTTCGGACGCCGCTTGGAGCAAAAATTCAAACGCAACTTGACGAGCTGGAAAAATCCGGCGTCGAATATCACACGCAAGTTGTCCTGTGCAAAGATTTAAATGACGGCGCGGAGTTGGACTTCACGATCACGGAAATTTTGAAACGTCGCCCGCACGCGTTAAGCCTGGCAATCGTACCGGTTGGAGTGACGCGTCATCGTCGGGACAAATTCCCGCTGAAGCAATTCGACAAAAATTCTGCGGCGAAAGTCATTGAACAGGTCGAGGCGTTTCAAGAAAAAATTCGTGCGGAGACGGGGCGGACGTTCATTTATCTGGGCGACGAATTTTATCTTTTGGCGGAAAAAGATTTGCCACCCGTGGAATTTTATGACGACTTCCCGCAAATTGAAAACGGCATCGGCATGACGCGCAATTTTATTGAGGAATTTAGGGAGCAGGGATTAGGGAGTAGGGAGCAGATTGCAATCGACGTGGTGAGCGGAACGTCCTTTGCAAAAGTTTTAGGCAAGTTGACGGGCGATTGTCCGAACGTGAGGATTATTCCTGTCGAGAATAAATTTTTCGGCGAACGCGTCAACGTTTCAGGATTGTTGACGGGCGGTGACATAATCGACGCGCTGAAAAATTTTGGCGGCAAGCGTGATTTAATTTTGATTCCGGCGACGGCACTTAAATCGGGCGAGGAAATTTTTTTGGACGACGTGACGGTTGACGACTTGCGAAAAATTTTTGCCCCCGCTAAAGTTTTGCCGATTCATGACGGCTTTGAATTTAGACGCGCCTTAGAACCTAGTACCTAGTTCTAGTTCCTAGTTCCTAAAAATCGACCGAAGGGAGATTTTGCAATGAGCAAACCGATTGTGGCAATCGTCGGACGCCCGAACGTCGGCAAGTCCACGCTGTTTAATCAGATTGGCAAGCGGCGCGTGTCGATTGTCGACGATATGGCGGGCGTGACGCGTGACAGAATTTACATGGACGCGACTTGGCTCAATCACGAGTTCACGCTGATTGACACGGGCGGCATTGAAATTAAATCCGCCGATAAAATTTTAACGGAGATTCGCACGCAGGCTAAGATTGCGATTGAGGAGGCCGACGCGATAATTTTTGTGGTTGACGGGCGAGCGGGTTTGACTTCAGCCGACGAGGACATTGGCAAAATTCTTCGCGGCACTGATAAACCTGTCGTCGTTGCCGTGAACAAAATCGACAATCTTGAGCTTGAGGGCGATGCGTATGAATTTTACAATCTTGGCTTAGGAGATCCGATTGGAATTTCCGCCAGTAATGCGCTGAATTTGGGCGACTTGCTCGACGCGGTTGTAAAAACTTTTCCGCAGAATGAAACTGATATTCGCGACGAGGACGAAATCAGAATTGCGGTTATCGGGCGTCCGAACGTCGGGAAATCTTCGCTGGTCAACAAAATGCTCGGCGAAGATCGCGTCATTGTCAGCGATATTCCCGGCACGACCCGCGACGCTATCGACACGCATTTTTTCCTTGACGGCACGAAATTTACGCTGATTGATACGGCGGGCATGAGGCGCAAGTCGAAGATTGAAGAGCCTGTCGAACGTTACAGCGTGATTCGTTCGTTGAGGGCGATTGACCGCGCTGATGTTGTGTTGATGTTGATTGAAGCTCCCGTCGGCGTCACTGAACAGGATAAAAAAATTGCCGGCTATGCTCACGATTCGGGCAAAGGCTGCGTCCTCGTCGTCAACAAGTGGGATATTTTCCCGAACAAACACGACCGCTCGACCAATCGTTTCACCGACGACTTGCGCGACCGTCTGGGATTTTTGCAATACGCGCCGGTAGTTTATACGAGTGCTTTAACCGGTCAGCGTGTCGACCGCGTGACGGAGTTGGTTAAATTTGTCGCCGAGCAGCAGTCGATGAGAATTCAAACCAGCGTGCTCAATGAATTGATTCGCGATGCCGTAGCCGTAAATCCGCCGCCGTCGAAGAAGGGCAAGTCCGCAAAAATTTTCTTCGTGACGCAAGCCGACATTTGTCCGCCGAAATTTATAATCTTCGTGAATGAGCCGGAACTTTTGCATTTCTCGTACTTGCGCTTCATAGAAAATCGGCTGCGTGAAAGTTTCGGCTTCGAGGGCACGCCGCTAAAATTTGTCGTCCGCAAGCACAATCAAAAGGACGATGAGCAATCATCATGACGAAAAGAATTTATTCACTGGACGTACTGCGCGGTATGGCGATATTGATAATGCTTTTCCTGGACGGCCCGCCCGATAAAATTTTCACGATACTTGAGCACCCGACTTGGGCAGGGCTGACAGTTCCCGATATCGCGTTGCCGATGTTCGCGTTTGCAATGGGAGCGGGTGCGGCAATTTCAATGTCACGGCGCGAACCGACAACTAAACGAATCCTCAAGCGGGCGGCAGTCATGTTCGCAATCGGCGTGCTCTTGGAATTGGAACCGCATGTGCTGTTGCTGATATTGTCCGACAATTACACGGCGGCAGATTTTTTTGAGCAGGCGATAATTCACGGGCGATTGTTCGGAATAATTCAGCGGCTCGCCGTAACTTACGCGCTCGGAATTTTCATGGCGCGGGCAATCAAAAACAATTTGGGAATTTTAATCGCGGCGGCAGCATTGGTGATTGTATCTTCGGCGGGCTATCACATTTACGCGCCCGAAAATCCTTTTGACATTGCGCACAACATCAGCCGCGCAGTCGATTACATTTTCCCCGGCGCGAATCATATTTACCAGCCCACTCACGACCCCGAAGGTCTTTACGGTTGTTTGGCGGGAACAGCTTCGGTATTGTTCGGATTTTTGGCGGGAAGAATTCTTATCGACAACGCGGCGGCTCGTGACAAAATTTTTCTATTCCTCGCGGCGGGAGCAGTGCTGATAATCGCCGGCTGCGTGTGGAGTGAATTTGATATTATCTCGAAAAAACTTTGGACGACGCCTTTCACGCTGATAAACGCCGGACTCGATTTTATTTTACTCGCGCTGTTCATGAAATTTATTGAGCCTTCAACGACCGCTAAAAAATTTTCTCATCCTTTCGGCGCACTCGGCACCAATCCGCTATTTTTCTTCGTGGCGAACAACGCGCTGTTGAGTTTACTTTACGTCCTGCCCAATGGCGATGTATACAACGGCGTTTATCTGCAACTGTATTATCACACGACGCAAGGTTTAATCTCGACGGAATTCGGCGCAACACTTTTCTGCGCGATTTGGGCTTTGATGTGGTTGCCGATATGCGAAATTTTCTACAGGCGCGGTATCATCATAAAGATTTGAGGTGACAAAATGAATCAAAATTTTATGCAATCAAAGTTGCCGCCCG
The DNA here is from genome assembly GCA_017427545.1 of Selenomonadaceae bacterium. Classification (GTDB taxonomy): domain Bacteria; phylum Bacillota; class Negativicutes; order Selenomonadales; family Selenomonadaceae; genus Quinella. Next base: position 1,845 of record JAFRSO010000030.1, on the reverse strand, counting down.
TGTACAGGCGAAGTCATCAAGATTTTTACCTTGATCCGATTCGGCAGAAATTAATTCCTGTCACGCCCGAAGAAACTATCCGTCAACATTTCATTGCTTGGCTGATTGACGAACTCGGCGTCCCGAAAGATATGCTATTCGTCGAAGAACCTTTAGCACATTACATTAAAAATTTGCGTGGAAGAGCCGACATAATCATTAACGCTTACGACAAGTCCGAAGATGTTATTTATGCCGTTGCCGTCATTGAGTGCAAAGCTCCCGAAATTTTTCTTGACGACGCGGCATTTAAGCAAATGGCTGATTATGCGGACAAGTTAAATTGCAGTTATTGCGCGCTGACAAATGGTGAAAAAATTTTTTCCTATTACTTTGACGAGGAAGAAAATCGTTACGTTGCACTGAAAACTTTTCCGACTTATCGCGAGATGTTGCAGGGCGAATATTTTCCTGCGCTGATTGATAAGCCTCCTTCGCGAATTGCCTTCGACGAACTGAAAAAATTTTATCGGCAATACGTCGGTGATTGCATTGGTGCGGCGACGCCTGAACATTTGCAAATCCCCATGACAAATTTTTGCGAGTGCTTGCTTGACGTTGAATACAAATTCCCCGCGCGTCAGTATAAAATTTTTCGCCTCGTCGAAGACTACGGCATAAGAAATCTTTCAATCGGCGATTCTTCAGGAGGAAATTTTTTCGGCTCATATCGTTCGTTTATCGTCGAGTACAACGGCGACACAACATTTGTTTCAATCGCGGTTTCAAGTTATGTCAGGTGGTCGAATCTCTCAAATGTGCTCACCGCGATAAATGTTGCCGTCGACAGAGGTGAAAAGTCACATAACTCGTTGGAACTTGTTGTTGACGATAACGTCGAAGTTGTCGGCAACGAAGTAAAAATTTTCCACAACTGGAGCATGACGAACGGCAACAAAGGCGCAGTTAAAAGAGAAGTGGTTAAAGCTTTCGTCAGTGAAAGATATCCGCAGATTCGTCACGCGGACAAATGTTTTCTCGGAACTTTGACACACGACAGACTTTGGAGGCTCGATGACCCTGAAGTTATTCCCGTCATTGAAAATTTTATTTCCTATGCATTACTTCGCGACGACTTAAGAAAACTAAGCAATTCCATGAGGTGACAAAATGATTGACGATGAAGAATTTATCCGCGGCAATGTTCCCATGACTAAGCAGGAGATTAGGATTTTGACGCTGGCGAAGGCGCAGATTAAATCTGATTCGATTGTCGTCGACGTGGGCGCAGGTACAGGTTCGATTACGATTGAGGCGGCGTTGATTGCTAAGCAAGGGAAAATTTTTGCGATTGAGCGGAAAGCTGATGCCGTTGAATTGATTCGCCGCAACGTCGAAAAATTTTCTGTCGATAACGTCGAAATAATTTATGCGGAAGCTCCCGAAGGCTTGGAGAATTTGCCGAAATTGGACGCGGTGATAATCGGTGGCACCGGCGGAAATACAGAGAAAATTCTTAACGTGCTCAACACTAAATTAAAAGTCGGCGGACGAATCGTCGTCAATGCGATAACTATTCAGACTTCGGCAGGCGCGTTGGAATATTTCAGGAATCACGGCTGGGATTACGAAGCGTTCCAAGTGCAAATTACTCGCTTGAAAAAAATCCGAGCTTATGACATGTGCCAAGCGTTGAATCCCGTTTGGATTATCAGCGCGAAGAAACCTTGAAAGACCGGCTATGAAAAGTCAAGAAGCTGAAGCCGGAACATAAGATTTATTATCACGAAGTACGGCGAAAATAATAGCAAGGATTTTATGACAGACATGCCCAATGGCAGTCAAATGATCTTTACCTTCGGCACG
>JAFRSO010000029.1 GCA_017427545.1 Selenomonadaceae bacterium | reverse complement strand
GTGCGCCCCGCGATTGTACGCAAATGCCATTTCGGTATTTACAATCGTCTCCGCTCGATAACGATGTTGCTTACCTGCATACCTCAAAGCCGCCGCGTCAGATTTTTCAGCCGCCTTTGACGGACTTAATCCCCGCTCAATGAATCGCTGATAGACGCGTTCGCGATATGTGACGTTGGCTTGAGCTTGACGCTGATTCAAGCCGATTAGCGGACGGATTTCTTGCGCCATTCGACGTGGACTGTCTCCCAACGCTTGACCGCGTAAGATGATATTCATCACCGCCAGCCGTGATTCCTTGCTCAACGAGTCAATCAATTCACCGCCACGCGCCCTTATCCACGTCTGAACCGCCTCGTCGCTGTCCGACAATACCACCTTGCCGCCCGTAGTTTTCAATGCCGCCGCCGCCATTGCACTTGCCCACAGTGAAACAAAAAATCCCGTCGGTTTGACGGGATTTTAGCTGTTAGCTACTAGCTGCCAGCTGTTAGAATTCTAACATCTCTCCAGCTATCAGCTACTTTCCTTTAGCGATAAAATTTTCTTGATAGTCGAAACATTCGTTGGCAATGTCCTTGTTGAGAATCACTAGGCAAATTAAGTTCGGAATAGCCATCAAGCCGTTCATCGTGTCGGAGAAATTCCAAACAACGTCGAGCGTTTGAGTCGCGCCGATAAAAGTTATGCAGCTGAAAAGAAATCTGTAGGCATAAATGACTTTGCGATTGCTGACGAGATATTCAAGGGATTTTTCGCCGTAATATTCCCAACCGAGAATCGTCGAATAAGCGAAAAGTGCAAGGGCAATTGAAACGATATATTTCGCGCCCTCACCGTAAACCGTGCTGAATGCAAGAATCGTGAGCGGTGCGCCTGAAACTAATTTGCCTGTTTCAGGATCGACACTGCCGAGAACTCCGGAACTGGCGATAACCAATCCCGTCAAAAAGCAGATAATCATCGTGTCGAAGAAAGTACCCGTCATGTTGACGTAACCTTGACGCGAGGCGTGGTCAGTCCTTGCAGCAGCCGCCGCGATAGGTGCCGAACCTAAGCCCGCCTCATTAGAGAATACGCCGCGAGCTACGCCCCAACGCATTGCCGTCAACATACTTGCGACGATTGAACCTCCGACGCCGCCGGCTACAGCTTCAGTCGAGAACGCCATTTGGAACATAATTGCCAAGCCGCCGGGGACGTTTTCAAAGTTGACGATGACAATTATCACGGTGAACAGAATGTAAAAAAACGCCATGCTCGGCACGATAAAGCTTGAAACTTTGCCGATTGAGTGGACGCCGCGCATCAAAACTGCCAACGAACATACGACGAGGATAACGCCCGTGATCCAACTGTCCCAGCCGAAACTTGATTGAAATGCGGAGCTGATTGAATTGGCCTGCGTCATGTTGCCGATACCGAATGAAGCGCACACTGCGAAGAGTGCAAACAACGTCGCCATCAGTTTTCCGAAGCCGCCGCCGATACCGTTTTTCATTGCGTACATCGGACCGCCGGCCATTTCGCCGACAGAGTTTGTTTCACGATATTTGACGGCAAGAACACTTTCGCCATATTTTGTCGAGAGTCCAAAGGCCGCGCTTATCCACATCCAAATAATTGCGCCGGGGCCGCCCAATACCATTGCCGTTGCCACGCCGACGATATTACCTGTGCCGACCGTCGCCGATAATGCCGTCATCAACGATTGGAACGGTGAGAGGTCGCCTTTGTTATCGGCCTTGTGCAGCAAAATCATTTTGATGGCGTACCAAAGATTTATCCACGGCAAAAATTTCAGGCGAATGGTCAGGAAAATGCCTGTGCCGACGAGGAACGCCAGCATTATCGGCCCCCATACAAAGTCGTTAATATCGGTCAAAAGTTGCGATAGATCCATTAAAAATAATCCCTCCCGTAAAAGCAAACGATAAAACTTTTCATAGCATGAATTATATTTAATTCGTTATAACCTGTCAAATTTTATGATAATGAATACAAAATCTTGCGGCAGTTCAAATTGTGAGTTCGGCAACCGTCGCGTTCACGGCCTTAACCAAATCTTGCGGCGAAAGAATAATTTGCATGCCGCGTTGACCTGCGCTTATCGAAATTTTTTCCAACGTCAAGGCGCGGGCATCCAAATACACGGGATAATTTTTCTTGGCACCGAGCGGCGAACATCCTCCGCGAACATAACCTGTAAGCGGCAAAAGTTCCTTGAGCGCAATCATCTCGACGGATTTATTTTTACTTGCGCGCGCCAATGCCTTCAAGTCCAACTCATCACCGCCGCCGATTACCGCCATAATCACGCCCGACTTGTCACCACGAGCCACCAGCGTTTTGAAAATCATATTTATATCAAGGCCGGAAATTTGAGCGACATGTACGGCGGACAAATCGTTTTCGTCAACGGCGTAAGTTTTAATTTCGTAGTCAATGCCGAGACCGTCAAGGATTCGGGCGGCATTAGTCTTTTTAATTTTCTTCGTCATATGGTTACCTCAATGAAAAATTTTTTCTAAAATGTTGCCGGGGTTGAACAGCAGGATACCGAATAAAATAATTTGTATGAAGAGCAGGAACGGCACGCCGAATTTAAATTTCAAGTGCAAGGTTTTATGATGGCAAATGTTCATTGCCGCGCCCGCACCAATCGCCCCGCCAATCGCCGACCAAAATAACAGCGTACTTTCACGGACGCGCCATTTGTCGTGAGTGGCACAATATTTATCCCAGGCGAACAGCGCGAACGTCACGACATTGACGGCGGCCAGATAAGCTCCCGCGAACAAAAATTTATCCTGCATGAAAATCACATCCCTTTTCAATGATTCAAAATGGAGTAAAGAACAACAATAACTATGCTGACAATGGTCGAAGTCAAAATTTGACTGTGGCGTTCAGAACTACGAATATCTTTTTGCGACGAAGCGACGAGTTCCCGAATTTCTTTCAGCGAAGAATTTATTTCCGTCCGCATTTCTTTCATTGAAGTATCAAGTTTTTCAGAGAGCTTATCAATTTTCTCGTCAAGCTTATCCATACGGTTTTCAATTCTGTCCATGCGTTTTTCCAGACCGTCCATGCGTTTGGTAAGGTCATTTTTAAAATCGCGAGTTTCTTCACGAACAGCTTTGACATTTTCCAGCAAGTATTCGTTAAAATCTTTGGTTTTAGTGTCAGCCATTTCAATCACCCCCATTCAATCGGCAAGTGTGAAGCGCGGGTCACATTCAAAAACTCTGAACCACGGCAGATAAACTTTGAAATCCTCAAAGTGCAAACCGTTCGGCAGGCGTAAATTTTCGGCGGCGAAGGCGTTCATTTTTTCGGTCGTGAGAGAATTCATTTGAGCAATCACATCGTCGAGTTTGTAGGGATTGATTCCCTGGGCGTAACATTCGGCGGTAACTTCTGCGCGGACGTGAGTTTGATAAGCCCAATCGTCAAGATAGCGCGTCGTCAAAAGTTCGGCAACGGCTTTATCGTCCATGAACGTCGTCAAAACTCCCGCGCCGATAACAAAGCCGCTTGAATTGGTCGCAGTGTTCCAGCCTCCGTAAGCCCGAATTTTATATTGCAAGTCGTCCTTTTTGAGCTGATTCATCAAGGCGTTGTCGGCACCGTTTGCAAAAGAAATGTCAGCAATGGCGACGGGGTATCCTTGCGCCAAAAATTTTTTCACGGGCTTAAGGAAATTTTTCAGGTCGCTGCGAAGGCGGAGTTTATTTTTCTTAGCGTCAGAAGACTCAAAAGTTTTCCCGTTACCGCGAGTGTTGACGGCTAAAATCAAATCGGCGCGTTTATGGTCGGGAACTCTCAAGCCGCCCGCCGCAATAATCGCCGCGTCAATCGAAACGCCAATAGGTTCGTTGCAATAGGTCGGGAAAGTCGCCGCACCCTTGCCCTCGTTGTACATGACTGAAACGAACGGTCTGTGATTGCGGTCGTGATTGATGGCGCGGGAAATCATGAGCATTCCGAGTTCATCTGCGCCGGACGTGACTTGCACGACGGTTTTGCCTAAATCTTTTGCGTGGTCAGTGAGCTTGCGGCTCTCAAAATGCGTCTGTGAGAAAATCGCGCTGTCATCACAACCGATTAAAAAATATTCAAACACGCCGTCACGCGTCAAATCAATTAAATATTTATTGGCGTCAAAATTTTCCTTGCGGCGGTCAAACCAATCGTCGAGATATTCGGCGGGAATTTCAGACTTCAAAGCGTCAAGTTGCCGACGTTCCTTGCGAGAAAGTTTTTCGGTCTCCTGCTTATCGAGGAGCGCGGTGTATTGAAAAATTTTTGCGCCGTGAGTGGTGTAATATTCCGGCTCCGTATTGTAAGTGGCGGTACGAGGCGTGCGCATAATCGTCCCGAAAGCCAAAATCGTCAAGTAAGGAAATTTTTCGTCAAAGGCCTTGAAGCGTTGAGCGCGCTCCAAAATTTTTTCTGCCGTCAAATCTTGCATACGTGAGGCGACGAGTCCGCCGTAAATAAGC
>JAFRSO010000028.1 GCA_017427545.1 Selenomonadaceae bacterium | reverse complement strand
CAAAAAAATTTTCCATTCTTTTAAAAAAACGCTAAGTACCTGTCTCATGCTTGCACACTTCGACGCGAGAAAGATTTTCCCTTCCCTGTGAAAACTTTTTAAGCAAAGTTGACTGAATCCCAAGTCAGCGATTGAAAACCAAAACGTCCGCATCACCCGCATCATAAAAATTTTTCAGCTCGGCAATTTCAGCGTCCGTCGGTTCAAACAGCGCAAAATTTTTTATTCGCCCTTCACGATACAAAAACTTTGCGTCGTCCCTCGTGATTATCTCAACCAAAATTTTTCCGTCCCGCAGATAATTTCGATTTTGCTCACGGACAATAAGCCCTTCGGCAATCGTTGCTGCAGCCTCGGTGCTCATCACATCATCAACGATAAAATTTGCTTTAAGCGATTGGCTTTGAAGTTTTCGCACCAATAACGAGCTTGCGTCGCTTATACCTTGATTCAATGCAATTCCGCCACGATTCATCTTTTTTATCCCGAAAGCGGCGGCAACTTCCTTTGTGAAACGATTTTTGTCGTCGAGGATTCGGGCACGATAGGCGGCTTGCTTTTCATGGGCGGCAGGGAAATTTTTAAAGACCTCACGAATTTTATCAATGACTTGTTGCGGAGAAGATTTGCTGTCGTCAAATTTGAATTCGTCGAGAATATTTATGTCAATGTCATTAGCCGCCGCACCGCGCTTGCCGACTATTACGACGCAACCGGAAATTGCCGCCTCACGAGGAATTCTGTCTTTGCCGGGGTGACTGCCGAAGTCAATATAAACTTTCGATTTGGCGAGGAGTTCTTGAACTTGTTCGGGCGTCATGTTTTTAATCGGTCGCCAGTTGATGTCGGGCGCAATGTTAATGAGCTGTTGAGTAATTTCAAAACCTTTTTTGGGATTGTAGGCGACGAAATTTTCTTTAAGGCTTAAATCGACGTTAGCAGCTCGGCTCAAGAACGCTTGATTGAGATAATCCTCAACCGTAAAAATTTTACTGTCAGGCAGACCGTTAAGCTTGAGGAATTGCCGCGCATATTCGGACTGGACGAAATGCGTAATGTTGCTGTCCTCATTGCCGAAATAAAAAAATTTTTGTATAGGACTATTAAGCGGCTCATTCGAATATATGTCGAATATTATCGTAAGATGCTCAAGATAATTATCAACGCTCATCCACCAAATCACACGCTGAATTTTTTTGCGGGGTAAAGAAATTCCGTTATAGTTTCAGGGGCGATTAAAATATTTCTATTGCTATCCTCCAGCGAAAAGGTATAGGGCACATGATATTTTTTAAAAACATCGTGAACGGGATCATCTCCGTTGAGCGGTGCGCCGGATAATTCATAGTAACATATATAAGCTTGAACGCCGAATGAAATTAGCGTCGATGTGAACTGGTGAGCAAGCTCCGGACCGCCCGTTTGAATATTAGCGGGGCATAAAATATAAACTTTCGTGTCGGGATAAAGTTTCATAACGACCTCCAAAAAAATTGGTCGACAAACTCCGCAAAGCTTGCCGACCGAAATTTTTTTACAGATAACGGAAATAAACGTAGACGGTTGAAATGATTATCGACAGAATCATCAGCGGGAAGGCTACTTTCATGAAGCCGATAAATGAAATTGCACGCCCGCGTTGAGCCGCCATTGATGCTACAACGACGTTTGCACTTGCGCCGATAAGTGTACCATTGCCGCCGAGACATGCGCCCAATGCCAAACTCCACCACAGCGGATCAAGATTCGTCAAGCCCATTGCGCCCATATCTTTAATCAGCGGAATCATCGTTGCCACGAACGGAATATTATCGATAAACGCCGAGGCGAGTGCACTCATCCAAATGATAACTATCGCGGTGAAAGTCAAATCGCCGTGAGTAATTTCCATTGCCTCTTGAGCAAGCATTTTGATAACGCCGGTCTCAACCAATGCTCCGACGAGGATAAATAATCCGCCGAAGAAAAATATTGCGAGCCATTCAATTTTGCCGAGCATTTTTGCAATCATTTCTTCGTTGTGGGAGAAAGTTATCAGCAGCAACAAACTTGCGCCGGTCAAGGCTGCAGTTGCCGATTCAAGCCCTAACATGCCGTGGAAGGCGAAAAGGCTTATCGTTATCGCGAGGACGAACAAACATTTTTTCAGCAGGAGCGGATCAGTGATTTGTTCCTTTTCGTTGAGACGCATAACCTTATCTTGAAGTTCGGATTTAGTGTGAAGAGCATTTCTGTAAATCACGACTAACAGCCCGATAGTCACGACGAAGATTAAAACTGATACTATCGACATGTTGAGGATAAAGTCGCCGAAACTCAATCCGACGGCTGAACCAATCATGATGTTAGGCGGGTCGCCGATAAGTGTTGCGGTGCCGCCGATATTTGAGCTGATAATTTGCGCCATCAAAAATGGTTTGACGTCAACTTTGAGCTGCGCGGCGATATTGAAAGTTATCGGCACGGTTAAAAGTACAGTCGTCACGTTGTCGAGAAATGCCGAGCAAACTGCCGTTAAGGTACTCAACGCAACGAGCAATGCGACGGGTTGAGCCTTAACTTTTTTGGCCGACCAAATTGCCAGGAAGTTGAAAAGCCCCGTTTCACTCGTGATGTTGACGACAATCATCATGCCCATTAAAAGTCCGATTGTGTTAAAGTCGATATGATGTACTGCTGTTTCTTGATCGATAATTCCAAGCAAAATCATTAGCATCGCGCCGAAAAGTCCGACAACCGTTCGGTGAATTTTTTCGGAAATTATCAGCGCGTAGGCGGTTACAAAAATTACAATAGCAACAATCGTTAGGGGTTCCATTAAATTACCTTCTTCAGAAAATGTTTTTGTTTAAAGCAATATGATGTTGTTTCAATGATCTAAAAAAAATAGTTGACAAACTCCGACGAGCTTGCCGACCGAAATTTTTTACAGATAACGGAAGTAAACGTAGACAGTTGAAATGATTATCGACAGAATCATCAGCGGGAAGGCAACTTTCATGAAGCCGATAAACGAAATTGCACGCCCGCGTTGAGCCGCCATTGATGCTACGACGACGTTTGCACTTGCGCCGATAAGTGTACCGTTGCCTCCTAAGCACGCGCCCAATGCCAAACTCCACCACAGCGGATCGAGATTCGTCAAGCCCATTGCGCCCATATCTTTAATCAGCGGAATCATCGTTGCCACGAACGGAATATTATCGATAAACGCCGAAGCGAGTGCGCTCATCCAAATGATAACTATCGCGGTGAAAGTCAAATCGCCGTGAGTGATTTCCATTGCCTCCTGCGCAAGCATTTTGATAACGCCGGTCTCAACCAATGCTCCGACGAGAATAAATAATCCGCCGAAGAAAAATATTGCGAGCCATTCAATTTTGCTGAGCATTTTGGCAATCATTTCTTCGTTGTGGGAGAAAGTTATCAGCAGCAATAAGCTTGCGCCCGTCAAAGCTGCAGTTGCCGATTCAAGACCTAACATGCCGTGGAAGGCGAAAAGACTTATCGTTATCGCGAGGACGAACAAACATTTTTTCAGCAGAAGCGGATCAGTAATTTGTTCTTTTTCATTGAGGCGCATAACCTTATCTTGAAGTTCGGGTTTCGTATGAAGGTCGCCCTTGTAAATCATCATCAAAATTGCAACGGTCACGATGAAGATAAAAATTGATACCGCCGTCATGTTCATGACGAAATCGCCGAAACTCAATCCGACGGCCGAACCAATCATGATGTTAGGCGGGTCGCCGATAAGTGTCGCGGTACCGCCGATATTTGAGCTGATAATTTGCGCCATCAAAAACGGTTTAACATCAACTTTGAGCTGTGCGGCGATGTTGAAAGTTATCGGCACGGTTAAAAGTACGGTCGTCACGTTGTCGAGGAGTGCTGAACAAACAGCTGTCAAAACACTCAACGCGACGAGCAGTTTAACGGGTTGAGCTTTAACTTTTTTTGCCGACCAAATTGCCAGGAAGTTGAAAAGCCCCGTTTCACTCGTGATGTTGACGACAATCATCATGCCCATTAAAAGTCCGATTGTGTTGAAGTCGATATGGTGCACGGCGGTTTCCTGGTCGATAATT
>JAFRSO010000027.1 GCA_017427545.1 Selenomonadaceae bacterium | reverse complement strand
GTTATTCGTTCGGTGTCAACATGGCTGACACGCTGTACTCGTTGCGTTAGTTTGCTCATTCAAACTTCAAACAATTTAGCACACGTAAAAAATTTTGTCAACGCCTGTAACGAAGCCCCCGTACAGTTCACCACTCTGTGCGGGGGTTATTCGTTCGGTGTCAACATGGCTGACACGCTGTACTCGTTGCGTTAGTTTGCTTATTCAAACTTCAAACAAGTTAGCACACGTAAAAATTTTTGTCAACGTGCGCAAAATGAAGCTTAAGATAAATTTTGTGCGTTTAATCTTTGCGTGATATAATCGGGGAAAAATTTTAAGGAGACTCTTCCGAATGACATTTATGAAGAAAATTTTTGCAACGATTATAACGGCGGTAACTTCATTGGGTGCATTGTTGCCGAATGCTTCTGCCGCCGATAAAAATTTCCCGTCAACCATTATGCACAAGCTAGAAGTTTCTTCGCGAGATTCGGGCGGAACGTTGATTTTTTCCGACAGCCCCGAATACGTTCGACGCAACGGAATTTTATACACCGATACTGTCGTGGGTGACGCCAGGATTTTGTTTTACCATCTGAACGATACGCACGTCCGAAAAAAATTTGCCATAATCTTCGAGAACACCACCTCAACCAAAACCGTCGTCAACATAACTCGCGGCGGGTTGAGTGCTCCCAATAAAAATTATTTCAGCGTCGGCAAAACTACGCAGACAATGTACATGGAAGGCGACTTCAAAGATACCATTGAGCTGGGACGTTATGAGCGGAAAGTTTATCAGCCGAAAGAAAAATATTTTCTGCTTAAGCCGGGACAGCTGATTCACGGCGTGTGTGATTTCGTTGCCGCTAAGCCCGTGAAAATTTTTCTGCTGATGTATCCCGAAGATGAGGAAGCTCTTGACTATTTGAGCATAGCCGAAATTTTGCCGAAAGATGAACATCGACTGCGCGGCACGTTCAAGCAAATGAATCGGACGTTGACGCTGAAGAAGCCTTACGATTGGGAACGTGACGGGCTGGGTTATATTTTAATCGGCGATAATGTCAACGATTTGTTCAAGCACGGCATTGACGCTACCGACGGTTCGGAGGTCATCAATTACGGCAATTACGGCATAAATTACACGCTAAATTTCACCACGAAATTTCCGACGACTTTTTATTTGAGTCCGCTCGGAGGTCATTACGCCGGCGCACTTCGTTACAAATATTACGGCGCGTCGGGCGTGATTCAAACTCCCAATAAGCGGCTTTACTTCGGAGACAGGACGCCTCCCGAAAATCCCGAAGTTGCTTTGGCACGCGTCGAAGGAATTTCACTCATGACGAATGAAACTGAACTTTCAGACTTGGGCAGTTATCGCGGACAAGTCAGCTTTGAATACTCTCCGCCCGGCGCAAGCAATCTGCCCGTCAATATCGTCCTCGCCCCGTCAAATTAACAGTCAAGTGACACTTTTTCAATCTGATAAACACTTTTTCAAGTTTCTGTTGCGTCAAAAAAATTTTTTGATATAATGCGGGCGAATGTGGAAGGAGGAAATTTTTTATGCTCAGAAAAATTTTTATCTGTGCAATGATTTTTACGGCTATTTTGATTTGCGGTTGCGGCGAAGATAAAGTTTTGGGTACGCCCGATAAAGCTATCCTTGCCTTCGCGGAAACAGTCCTGACCGGCGAAAGTCCAAACCTTGCGGCGTCGGGCTTAAGTGAAGATGATCAAAAGGCAATCCGCTACGCAATGACTAACAGATTTATCGACACGATGAAAAGTATTGCTCCGCTAAGCAACGAGAGTGCGGAACAACTCACGAAAATTTATTTCGACAAGCTCAAGGGCAATGTGAAAATTTCGGCGACGCTCAAGAAAGATGATTCTGACCGTCCGATTGTTGCCGTGACGACGACGCCGATTGATCAAAGTGCCGTTGCAAAGTCGGCGGGCAAAAATGACGACTTCATTGCGCTGATCGGCATGGTCGGAAAACTCAAATCTGACGGCACGACTGATGATCAACTCAAAGAAAATCCCGAAGTCCAAAAGCTCGCTGTCACCGCCATTGAAAAATATATCAACAGTCTTTCATTTCAGCCCGAAAAAACTTTTGATGTCCCTTGCGTCAAGGCAAAAGGTAATGACGGGAATAGTCATTGGGCACCCGCTGAAGGCGACGCGCTTATAAATTTCCTCACGGGGCAATGAAGGTTATTAGGTTATTAGGTTATTAGGGAATAAAAAAATTTTGTTCCTTGTTCCTTAAATAAATTATTGGAGGGTGTTTGTTATGCTTAAAAAAATTTTGTTCGGTGCATTGACGCTACTTTTGGCGTTGAGTTTGGTAGGTTGCGGCGGCAATAAAGATGCTGCCGGTGACGCCAAGAAAGATGAGGCTCCGAAGGCTGAAGAGGCTGCCAAGGCTCCCGAAGGCAGTCCCGATAAAGCTGTCCTCGCCTACGCGCAACTTTACGCTTACGGCATTATCGAAGATGACAACATGAAGGCGGCCGGCATGACTGATAAGGACGTCGAAAAAGTTCAAGACCAGGTTATTGCTCCGCTCGTCGAGGCCTTCAAGGAATATCCGTTAAGTGACGAGAGTGTTGCCGAAATGACCGCGCAGTACATCGCCAAACTTCATACGGCAATGGAAATTAAATCGACCGTCAAAAAAGATGATAAAACCAATCCCGTCGTCGAACTTTCCGCAACGACAATCAATCAAGAGGCTGCAGAAAAAGTTGCCGAATCGAACCCAGATTTGGTTGCACTCGGCACGGCTTACGGTGAATTGCAAGCTCAAGGCTTGACGGAAAAAGATCTCAAGGAAAGTCCCGAATTCCAAGCTTTCGCCCTTGAGTCAATCAACAAGTTCATTGACGAGTTCCCGCTCAACCCCGAATCCACACTTGAAGTCACTTGCGAGGTTGCTGAAGGTTCCGACGGAAAAATGTATTGGGCACCGAAAGATCCCCAAGCCATTGCAAAATTCGTCAGCGGACAGAAATAATTAGATAGCGTAAAAATTTTTTGCCGCATGTAAAGCGGCGTTTTTTTTGAGAGGAGTTGAGGACATGCAAAAGTTTCGACGATTGTTAATGCCGGTAATTTTTTTGCTGGCGGCATTGTTGGTAACGGGTTGCGGCGGCGGTGATGATAAATCTGCCGGCGTCACAAAATCAACGTCAAAATCCGCGAACTTCACTGACACTTACAAAGCCGATGATACGTGGCTGATTCAATGGTATCTTTGCGGCACTGATTTGGAGACCGGTAGCGGCGCGGCCTCTGCTGACTTGCAGGAGCTGTTGGAAGTCAAACTTCCCGCCAACGTGAAATTTTTGATTCAAACGGGCGGCACTAATCAATGGCAAAACAACGTCGTATCAAGCAGCGCGGTCGAAAGATTTATTTACACTTCGGACGGACTGCAACGCCTTGACACTTTGCAAGATGCCGATATGGGCGACGTCAACACGCTGGCTGATTTCGTTCGTTACGGCAAGGACAATTACACTGCCGACCACAGAGTTTTTGTATTTTGGGATCATGGCGGCGGTTCAGCAGTAGGCATTTGTCTTGACGAACGGACAGGCCACATGCTCAGCTTGAATGATGTTCGCAACGCCTTCACTGCCGCTTATGAACCTAACGCCGAAAATCCCCCCTTCGAGCTTATCGGCTTTGACGCGTGCTTGATGGCCACTTATGATACGGTAAATACTCTTGACGGCTTGACGCGCTACGTGACTGCTTCCGAAGAAGTGGAACCGGGCATTGGTTGGAATTACACGGGCTGGGTAAGTGCTCTCGCCGAAAATCCTGCTATGGGTGGCGCGAAACTCGGTCAAGTCATTTGCGATACTTACATGGAAGCTTGCGAAAGTTATTGGGTTGAGGATACGGCGACGCTTTCAGTTATCGACCTTGCAAAGCTCCCATATCTGCGCAATGCTTATGAATCTTTCGGACTTGAAGCACTTCGGGCGGCTCATAAAAATCCGAAAAACTTTTTCGCCAAATTCGGTCGCGGAGCTGTGCAGGCTGAAAATTACGGCGGCAATACTCGTAAGACCGGCTATACAAACATGGTTGATATTGTCGACTTGGCGAAGGGCAACAAGTCAATCCTGCCAAACACTTCCGATAAATTAATTGGCGCGGTTGAGGACGCTGTCATTTACAAGGTCAACGGCGAGTATCGCAATCGCGGCGGCGGATTGTCAAGTTTCTATTCATACAGCGGCGACGAAGAAACTTTGGTGGCTTATCTCAATCAAGACGCTGCACCTATTCCGCAGAAAATTTTATACTACTATCTGATTTACGGCGAAATTCCTTCGGACGTTGTACCCTTGCTTGACGGTGATTCACTTGTCACGCCTGCACCGACTACCCCGCCCCCTCAACGTCAAGAAATTTTCCAAATCTCCCAGCTTGAAGATTTTGAGGTTCAACTCGACAAGGACGGCAATGCCTTCGTCCAGCTCAATCAAGATCAAATGGATTTGCTCTCCAGCATACATTGCCAGTTGGTTTACATGTCGGTTGAAGATGATATAATTCTTTACCTCGGCAGCGATTCCGATATCAACGCCGATTGGGATTCGGGCAGATTTACCGATAATTTCCGCGGAGTGTGGCCGATGCTTGACGGTCATCCGGTTTACGTCGAAATTACGGAGGAAAATGACGGCTACAACCTCTACTCAATTCCGATTAAACTTAACGGCGTCGAATGTAACTTGCAAGTCGCCTACGTTTATGCCGAAGAAAAATATTATATCCTCGGCGCGAGAAAAGGTCTTGACAGTCACGGCATGAGCAGTCGCGAACTCCTCAAGCTAAGGGCGGGCGACGAGATTACGACGCTTCATTACGGCATGACGATTTCCGGTGAAGACAGCGATTTTACGCAGGTTGAAGTTGACACTTTCACAATCGGCGAAAATCCCGAAATTAAAGATGAATCTCTCGGCGACGGCAATTACGGCTACTGCTTTGAATTTGTCAGCCCGACTGCTGAAGAAAGTGCGCTTTCCAACTTTATCCTGTTCACGATTAACAACGGCGAAATTACCACCGACGTAAGTGTTCAGTGAAAGGGAGAAGGGAAATGGGAGAAGGGAGAAGTGTTTTCAACTTTTCCCATTTCCCTTTTCCCATTCCCCTTAAAAAGACCGGCTATGAAAAGTCAAGAAGCTGAAGCCGGAACATAAGATTTATTATCACGAAGTACGGCGAAAATAATAGCAAGGATTTTATGACAGACATGCCCAATGGCAGTCAAATGATCTTTACCTTCGGCACGTTTCT
>JAFRSO010000026.1 GCA_017427545.1 Selenomonadaceae bacterium | reverse complement strand
TTTACACGTCAGCTAGTGGCGGAGAAACTTTTACGGTTAATGGCGTTAAGTCAACGAGCGGTTTAAGTCTCAAGGGTTCGACAGTCACGGTTGCGGCAAGTGCATTGAACGGTTCCAACGTCTCAATCAGCAATGGTTATAAGCTTGCGTTGGCGAGTGGGATTGCTTCACCTTCGACGACTCCTGAAAGCTGGAGCATTAACGGTAATGTTGCCACTTATAAAGCGTCCTCAACATCAGCGGGTTATAGCGTCGTCTACGGGCAAATCGTTTACACGTCAGCTAGTGGCGGAGAAACTTTTACGGTTAATGGCGTTAAGTCAACGAGCGGTTTAAGTCTCAAGGGTTCAACGGTTACAGTAGCGGTCAGTGCATTGAACAATTCCAACGTTTCAATCAGCAATGGCTATAAATTGGCGTTGGCTAGCGGGATTGCTTCACCTTCGACGACGGCTGAAAGTTGGACAATCAACGGCAATGTTGCAACTTATAAAGCGGCCTCAACATCAGCGGGTTATAGCGTCGTCAACGGGCAAATCGTTTACACTTCGGCCAGTGGCGGCGAATCATTCACGGTTAATGGCGTCAAATCAACCGACGGTCTCACATTGAACGGTTCGACGGTTACGGTTGCTGCAAGTGCTCTGAACGGTTCCAACGTGACAATCAGCAATGGTTATAAGCTGGCGTTGGCTAGTGGGATCGCTTCACCTTCGACTACTGCGGCGGCTTGGAGTTTGAGCGGCAACGTTGCAACTTATAAAGCGTCCTCAACATCAGCGGGCTATAACGTCGTAAACAATCAAATCGTTTATACTCCTGCGAGTGGCGGAGAATCATTCACAGTCAGCGGCGTTAAGTCGACCGACGGTTTAAGTCTCAATGGTTCGACAGTTACAGTCGCGGCTAGTGCATTAAATCAATCGAACGTCACAATCAGCAACAGCAATTACAAACTTGCACTGGCTAATGGCATTGCTTCACCTTCGACGACGGCTGAAAGTTGGACAATCAACGGGACGACTGCAACTTTCAAATCGACGTCGAATACTGCCGGCTACAATCTCGTCAACGGGCAAATCGTCTATTCCGCGAAAAAGACTGCTACAACTCTGGCGACGGTGACGGGTCTCAAGAGCGGTTTGAAAGTCACGAACGGCAATATCAACGGAATCACAGTCAACGGCAACACAATTACTCTGGCGGCAAGTGTCTTGGGCAAAACTACGGTTGAAGTCAGCGGCGATTACAAGCTGGCGTTGGCGGCTAATGTGAATAATCCGACGACTAAAGAGGGTGCGTGGACACTTAACGGCACGACTGCAACTTATAAAGGCTCCTCATCGACGGCAGGTTACACAATTGCGGGCGACGGAAAATCTGTGCTGTATTCGGCGGCGACGACTGCTGCCACATTGTCGACAATTAAGGGCATTAAGACTACCAGCGGCATTTCAATCAGCGACAATTTCGTCAACCTTAAGGCGTCAATGCTCAATGCAAAAGTCACAGTCAGCGGCGAATACGGCTTCAACTTCGCGGCGGGCAACTACAGCAAAAAAATCATCACGGGCAGTAAAGTTGCCGATAACATAATCAGCAACGGGAAAAATCTTTCAATCAACACGGGCGCGGGTGCTGATTCAATCAAAGTCACGGGCAATGCTACAAGTGTCACGGGCGGAACCGGTAACGATACCATCGTCAACAGCGGCGACAACAATATTTTCATTTATGCGGCGGGCGATGGGAAGGATATTATTTACGGCTTCGACAATACAAGCAAACTCAAAATCGGCAACGGCAAGGGCATTTACTCCAGCAAGACGGAAGGCAATGACGTTATCGTGACGGTTGGTGACGGCAAGATTACGCTGGTAGACGCGGTGAAATTGGACACTGTGAATATCCTCGGCAAAGCTGATGTTCCCGCGAAAAATATCGACTCTGCAAAGAATAACGTAACGATTAACGGCACGGATTATGACGACACGATTAAAAGTTCCGGGCAATACGTCAAGATATTGAGTGGCGCGGGGCATGACAGCATTAACGTCAGCGGCTCGAATGTCACGGTCAATGGGGCGACGGGTGATGATACGATTGTCTCAAGCGGCAAATACGTTTCGATTAATGCCGGTGCCGGTGACAATTACGTTGAGTTGACCGATAAATCCACACGTCAAACAGTTACTTCCAATGCGGGCGATGATTATATCCTCAACGCGGGCAAGAACGTTTCAATATCGACGGGCGCGGGCAATGATACTATCATCACGAGTGGGGCAAGCGTCTCGATACGCGGCGGCAACGGTTCGGACGTTTTCACATTCAACGGCGGCGGTGGAATTATCAACGATTACGCGGCAGAAGACATTATCCGATTCACGAAGGGTGCGGCTAAAGTTACGACCAGCGGTCAAAATATCATCTTCACGGTTGGGAGCAACAAAGTTACCGTCAAGGGTGGCAAGGGCAAGCTCATCACCTACTACGATACGAAGGGCGAACACACTTATCCGACGAGCGTTGAGTTGAGCGGCTCGACTGCCACGTTGCTCAAGAATTATTCCAAGGACAGTTTCAACGTCGCGGATTACGGCACTTACAACACGATTAACGCTTCCGCCGTCACTCACGACCTTTCAATCACCGCAAATAAAAATGCCAATCGGATAATCGGCTCTGAAGAAAACGATTATATCGAAGGGCTTGCGGGCAAGGATACGATTTTGGGCGGAGATGGCAACGATACGATTTTGGGTGGAGCGGGCAACGATTCACTTTCAGGCGGCAAGGGTTCTGATGTCTTCGTCTACAGCAAGGGTAGCGGCAATGACATTATCACCGATTACACTAATGAAGATATGATTCAGATTGTCGACGCTAAGCCCGCGATTAAAACCAGCGGTAATGATGTCGTCTTCACGGTTGGCAGCGGGAAAATCACCGTCAAAAATTCCGCCAAGAAAATTATCGCTTACACCGACTCGACGGGCAATCCTCAAACCTATTTCAACACTCTCGTCGTCAATGGTACGACCGCCACGCTAACCGAAATGTACACCGAAAAGACTTACACGGCCGGAGCTAAAATCGTGACGGTGGACGCGGCTGATGTCAATCACAACTTGAAGATTATGGGCAATGCAAAGGCCAACGACATTCTCGGCGGCAGCGGCAATGACTCAATCAATGGTGGCGCAGGTAAGGATACGATTCACGGTGGCGCAGGCAAGGATACGATTCTCGGCGGGACGGGTGATGATTTACTCTTCGGCGGAGAAGGTGCTGACCTTTTCGTTTACGGCAACGGCGGCGGCAAGGACGTTATCGGCGACTATCGCGAGGAAGATAAAATTAAAATCACGTCCGGCACGATAAGCAAGGCGACTGCTGACGGTAATGATGTCGTCTACAAAATCGGTTCGGGCAGCATAACGGTTTTGGACGGCGTCGGCAAAAATATTTCGTTTGTCAACAGCAACGGCAAGGCAATTAAACCGCCGACAATTACAATCAATGCCAACGTGCCTTACTGGTTCATTCAAGATGACGATGCTTTCACGACCGCGCAGCTTGATTCTATCGTCGAAACTTCCGAAGCTTATTCGTTTGATGAAATGCAACCTTCCGATTCACTCACGCAAGAAAATATTTTGGTCAGTTATAGCGATAAAAAATAAATTAGGGATTAGGGGGTAGGTAAATCTGTTCCCTGTTCCCTAGCCCTAATCCCTAATAAATATGATATTCCTTCCACGGGATTTGGTCGAGGCGAATAGACTGCAAAAATTTCACAATGTCCTTGCGCCCGTAATAATGCGGCGTGCCGTTGCTGTCCTGCGACATTAAAATTATCGGCATGTTCGGGAAAAATTGCGTCAGATAATTGCGAACTTGAATTGCCCGCGAAGTGTAATTTGTCACCGTTCGATTGACGACGATTATCGCGAAGGTGACGCCCTGTTCTATGATAACTGCACCTTGAATTTTCATTTTGCTCACCTGCTTTCAAACGCCCTCACGACGGGCAATTTTTTTATCCTAAAACGATTTATCGCTTACTTTCCGTTGAAAAAATTTCGTTTCGATTATAAAATAAAGCCGCGGTACTGTCAAAAAGGAGGCTCGTAACGTGAATAAAATCTTGCCGATAATTTGTATAGCGTTGTTGATTGCGGGCTGTGGTAACAGGGAAACGACTTTTGACACGCAGGAACTTTTGAACGTCTCCTACGACCCGACCCGCGAACTTTACGCCGCTTACAACAAAAAATTCAAGACGCATTGGGAGAACGAACTTGTCAAGGGCAAAGTGGCTCTGATTCAATCGCACGGCGGCAGCGGTAAGCAGGCTCGCGCGGTCATTGAAGGTGTTGAGGCGGATGTCGTGACGCTTGCACTTTCCTACGACGTGACGCAAATAAAAAATGCCGGATTGATTCGCGGCGGCTGGAGAAAAGAATTTCCCGACAACTCATCGCCTTACACTTCGACGATTGTATTTCTCGTCCGCAGCGGCAATCCCAAAAATATTCGTGATTGGGATGATTTGACTCGCGACGACGTTAAAATTGTCACGCCCAATCCGAAGACTTCAGGCGGCGCGCAGTGGAATTATCTTGCCGCGTGGGAATTTGCCCGCAGAAATTTTGGTGACGATGAGGAAGTTATCAAGGACTTCATGCGGAAAATTTTTGCCAACGTCGTTGCACTTGATGACGGTGCCCGCGGTGCTACGAAAAGTTTTGAGGGCGGCAAAGGTGACGTGTTGATTGCTTGGGAAAATGAAGCGTTGCTTGCCACGAAAATTTATCCCGACAATTATGAAATTGTTATTCCGAGCCTGTCGATTTTGGCGGAACCGAGCGTTGCCATTGTCGACAAGATTGTTGACGCCAAAGGAACTCGCGCGCTTGCCGAAGAGTATTTGAATTATCTTTACTCGCCCGAAGGTCAGGAAATTGCCGCGCAAAATTTTTATCGTCCGCGCAACCCGGAGATTTTGGTGAAATATGCCGACACCTTCAAGCCGCTGGAGTTGTTCACGATTGATGAGGCGTTCGGAGGCTGGGTTAAAGCTCACGACGATCATTTTGCGGACGGCGCGACCTTCGACCAAATTAAACCGCGATAAATTTCAGAAACTGTTCAACACGCCGTCCAAACCTTCGCGGCGATAAATTTCTTTGTAGTGTTGCAAATTCTTTTGAATAAGATTATCCAACGCCCGCATACTCAACATTTCGACGGGGGCGCGGTCATCAGTCAAAATATTTTCACCAAGCGGAGGCGTCATCCACGTGTCGGCAATGTGAATCATCAGCCGCGATAAATCTTCGTCGTCAAGAGCTTCTGCGCGACTGTGGAGGGTGTCAAAAATTTTCTCGTCCGCCGCCGAAAATAAAATTCGATTCGTAACACCGCCGGCGTCAACAATTTTCACGGCGGGAAAAATTTTCCCAATCGTGTCAATCAGGTACTCGTTGATGTTGCCGGCACCACTGGCGCGCATGTTCATGTTGACAACCATAACTCCGCCCGCCGTCAAGTGATTTCTAACCGAAGTGAAAAACTCCGTCGAACTCATCTGGAAGGGCGGCGAAATATCTTGGAAGGCGTCAACCAAAATCACGTCGTAAAAATTTTTGTCGGCTTGAAGGAAGGCGCGCCCGTCATAAGTCACAACTTCGACAGCTTCGGGCAAGTCGAAATATTTTTTTGCAAGGGCGGTGATTTTCTCGTCAATCTCCACGCCCGTAATTTTTGTTGCGGGAAAATATTTTCGGCATTGTTCAGCGAAAGTGCCCATGCCCATTCCGAGAATCAAAATTTTTTTGCCGTCGGTGAGGAGAGGTGCCGCCAATGCGTAATCGTAATACATGCCGGTTAAGCCGCCGCCTTTGACTTTGAGCGACTGCACGCCGAATAAAACATTTGTCGAGAAAATAATTTTGTCGGGCGTATCTTTGACTTGCAAGTAGTTGTAAATCGATTCGCCTTCGTACAAAAGATTTTTCTCCCAAAAGGCAAAGCTGTTTGAATTGCCGCCGACGCCGCATAAAATAAAAATCACGCTTGCCGCCGCGCAGAAAATTTTCTTGCCGCCGACACTCACGAAATAAATCACGCCGATACTCAACAGAACTCCCGAAAAAATCAGAAAAGTTATCGCGGTTCCGACGGCGGGAATTGTCACGAAGGTCGGCAAAAATGTCCCGATAATGCTGCCGATTGTGTTGAAGGCGTTCAAATTTCCGACGATTCGGCCGTTATGTTCGAGGTTATCGGTTGCGTATTTGACCAGCGACGGCGTGACGGTTCCGAGCAAAAATAATGGCAGGACGAAAATTGCCATGCATGACAGAAATGCCGCCCAGATTAAAAGGTTCGTGTCGATTGCGACGATTAAAACTCCGGCCAGTGCCAGGATTATGAATTTTCCGAGAACGGGTATTGCGCCAATCCAAAGAGCCGCGATTATCAGCCGTCGATAAAGTTTGTCGGGGTTCGCGTCAAGGTCAGCACGTCTTCCGCCCCAAACATTTCCGAGGGCAAGCGCAATCATGATTGTGCCGATTATGATTGTCCAGACGATTTGCGACGAGCTGAAATACGGTGCGAGCAGTCGAGATGCGCCCAGTTCGACAGCCATTATCGACATGCCCGAAAAAAATTCCGTGGCGTAGAGAAAATTTTTGTTGGCGAGTAGCGGCGAATTTCTTTCCATGCAGGTTGCTCCTTTGAAAAATTTTGACGCGTGTAGAAAAAATTTTCTGCAAGTTTAAAGTAGGCGTGTTATAATATCAAGCGAGTAAGATTTTTGGAAAGGAAATTTTCATGCTGATAGTAAAAATCGTAGCCGCCCTGCTGATAGTTGCACTCTTCGGAGCAATACATCTTGCCGCGCCGGAATTTTTGCCGGAAGTTTACGAACTTTTATCACGCGGCGATATTGTTGAGACGGCGAATTATATTCAAAGTTACGGCTCATTGGCGATAGTGTTCAGCTTTTTACTGACGCTGTTCGTCAACGCAATAGGCTTTCCGCCCGCAATAATTTTTTCCACGGCAAACACGCTGATTTTCGGAATCGTGCCTGGGATAGTTTTATCGGTCGTGGCGGAGACTGTCGGCGTGACGATAAGTTTTGTATTGTTGAGATTTTTCTTCCGCGACAGTGCAAAGAAAATCATCAGGAAAAGCAAACGCTTGAGTTCAATCGACAAATACAGCTCCAAGAATGGTTTTACCGTCATGCTGATTGCCCGAATGGTACCTTACGTGCCGAGCGGAATTTTAAATGCAACGGGCGCGTTGAGTTCGATTAGTCTTTGGGATTATTTTTTGGCATCACTTGTCGGCAAATTCCCTTCGACCGGCATTGAGGCGATAATCGGCCACGACGCCATCTTGCATGAAGAAGGCATGATGCGTATAATTATCGTCGTCATCTTTGCGATAATTTTAATCGGCTGGGCATGGCACTATCAGAAAAAGCATAATCATTAGGAACTAGGAACTAGGAACTAGGAACTAGGAACTAGTAGCTAGCAGCTAATCAGGAGGTTGATAATTATGTTGAAAAAATTTTTTGTCGGAGCATTGGCGGCAGTCATGCTGATGAGTTTCGGCGTATTCACTGAGGCCGCTGACGTTGAGCAGGAAAATATTTGCTGCCGCGGTTATTGCTATCAAAACTGCGACGACTCCGACGGCGAATACTGCGGGCGTTACGGTTGCGGTCAAGGCAACTATCACAGATAAAATTATTCTTTGGGCGTGACGATTTTTTTCAAACCGTAGTAGCGGCAGAAAAGTATGTTGCGGTTGTTTGTATCGTAAGACTTTAAATCGCCGCCCAATAAAAGTGTCAGCTTGTCCCAAGTTCGAGAGCCTAAAAGCGTTTCCGACCAATCAGGCAATTTAATCGGCGGGACAACAATCAAGTCGTCGTTCTTGTGAGCGGCGACAATTTTTATTCTCTCCGCAATTTGATTGTGAAAGCTGTATTCGACGTAAACGCAGCCGATTAAACTCATTATCCAGACGGCTGCAAAAATAGTTACTATTTTTAAGTGGCGGCTGAAAAAATTTTCGACGAGCGGCAAAATTTCTTTAAATGCGGCAAGTGCGGCGACAATTAAAAATATCGTCGAAGGGAAGCCGGCGCGTTCGGGGAATATGGGCGAGAACATCATAACCACTAAACTCAAAATTGATCCTGCCGCAAATGTCAAAATAAATTTCGTGACTTCGGGTGAAGTTTTTGCCTTGACGAAGTACAAAATTATCGGCACGAACAAAATTATTTCACGCATTAAGACCGGCAAGAATCCTCCGAAAAAGTTTGCGTGGAGCATTTGAAGTTTTGAAGACGGCAGATGGTCACCAATCAAGTCTGCGCGATGTAAATTTCCCGGCGCGAGGATTAATATTGCGAAGCCGACGAGTAAAAATATAAATCCGACTTTCATCCACGGCTGAAGATTTTTTTCCCGGCGGAAGTGTATGAGGAATATCAGCGTTATAAAAATCGTAACTGCCGCGCCCGGTTCAATCGACCACCCTGCAATCAATCCTAGGATAGGGATTAGGCATTTGTGACCGAGTACAAAATTTTTATGGCGATAGGACTCGGCGAATGGCAGCAGGAATAAAATTATCAGCGTGCACATCCAAAGATAGTTGCAAGTTCCCGTAAGCCAAACTGTCGTGATTATCAGTGACGGCGCGCAAAAATATATTCCCGCCAAAATCATCAGCAGATAACTTTTATTCATCTCGCGGAGTGATAAGCCCGTCCCGACTTTGAACAGCAATATCACCAGTGCCGCGAATACGAGGACATTTGCCGCGTCGAAGAAAATTTTTTCCTGCCAAACGAAAAATTGCGCGAAGATATGAGCAATCGTCCGCCCGCCCCATGAAAAATAATGTTGCCACTGCGAAATAAAAATATCCGCGACACTTTCCACAGGTTGCAGGCGATTCGGATCAATGCCGTTAATCAAATTACCTTTGCCCGCGCCGTCCCAAATAAATTTGTAGGAATAATCGTCGGCGACGTTAGGCATGAGCAGGTTGCGCAAAAAAAATATCGCCAAATACGCGGCGAAAATCATTTGCCACGAAAGGCGTTCAAAAAAATTTTTCATGTCAATCCAACCCCAATGAATTCCAAATGTTATTTACGCGCGCTTTGACTTCGGGCGACATTTCAATTTCGTCCGGCCATTCGCGGGAGTGACCTTCCTCCGCCCAAGTTTTTGTCGCGTCAATGCCGAGTTTCGCGCCCCATTTTGCATACGGCGACGAGTGGTCGAGAACATCAAGCGGCCCGTGAACAATTTCCAAATCGTGTTCGGCGTCAATGTTGTTGAAAACTCTCCATGCCACTTCGCTCAAATCCTGAACGTCAACATGCGAATCAACGACGACAATCATTTTGACGTTCATCATCTGCCCCAATCCCCACAGCGCGTGCATAACTTTTCGGGCGTGCATGGGGAATTGTTTTTTTATCGAGACGATAACGCAATCATGGAAGACGCCTTCGAGCGGCATGTTTATATCGACGATTTCGGGCAGAAGTTGTTGCAGGAGTGGCAGAAAAATTCTTTCAGTCGCCTTGGCCATGTAGCAATCTTCCATAGGCGGCTTACCTACGACGGTCGCGAAGTAAATCGGATTTTTGCGGTGAGTAATGCACGTGACGTGGAAGACGGGGTAATCATCGGCCAGGGAATAATAGCCGGTGTGGTCGCCAAAAGGCCCTTCGCGGCGCAATTCATCAGTAGAAACGTAACCTTCCAAAATAATTTCGGCAGTCGCGGGAACTTCCAAGTCAACGGTTTTACATTTGGTCAGCTCAACGGATTTTTTCCTCAAGAAGCCGGCAAAAACCATTTCGTCAACGTCGCGGGGAAGTGGTGCAGTTGCGGCGTAAGTGACGACGGGATCAGTGCCGATTGCAACGGCGGCTTCGATTTTATTTGTGCCGAGAGTTTTTGCGTCACGGAAATTTTCTGCGCCGTTCTTGTGAATATGCCAATGCATACCGGTTGTCCGAGCGTCGTATTTTTGCAGACGATACATGCCGACATTACGTTTACCGGTTGTGGGATTTTTCGTGAAGACCAGCGGCAACGTCACGAAAGCTCCGCCATCTTTCGGCCAGCACTTGAGGATTGGAATTTTATCCAGCGACGGATTGACTTCGACGACTTCTTGACAGGGAGCATTTTTGACGTACTTTGGAAAGTTAATCGCTTTGTGCGCGGTTGAGACGATTGAAAAAATATTTGAGCGGTTCTTGAACGACAGATACGGCAGCTTCATAATTTCGCGGATATCATCAGCGGCGTCGTCCAATTTTTCCACGCCCAATGCCAGAGCCATGCGCTCATAACTTCCGAACGCGTTCATGAGGACGGGCATATCATAGCCGCGAACATTTTCAAACAGCAAAGCGACGTTGCGACTGTCTTTGAACTTCGACACGCGGTCAGTAATTTCAGTTATCTCAAGTTCCGCGTCGACGGGAACTTTTATGCGCTTGAGCAAATTTCTGCGTTCAAGTTCGGCAATGAATTCTCGTAAATCTTTATAAGCCAAGGCGTCATCTCCTTTATTGACAAAAATTTTTCGTTGTGTATAAATGCATGTGAAGGGGGAAATTTCAATGCCCATGACACCTAAAGAAATGATTCGATATCTTCAACGAAACGGCTTTCAAAAAGTACAAGGCGGCAAAGGCAGTCATCAAAAGATGAAGAATCCGATAACAAACCGTATAACCGAAGTACCAATGAGCAAATCCGAACTTGATAAATCATTGGAATACGCTATACTTAAACAAGCGGGCTTGAAAAAATAAGCGAGGTTGATTCAAATGGCAAAACATTACTATCCGACGGTATTTTACTTCGGAGAAAAAAATTTTATCGCGCTCGTTCCCGACTTGCAGGGTTGCTTGACGCAGGGCGAAGATTTGTCCGACGCAATGTTTTGGATTGTGGACGCAATGGGCACGTGGCTTGACGGACTTGACGAAAAAGATTATCCGAAGCCTTCAAAACCATCCGAACTTGATTTAAGCGATTATCCCGAAGGCGCGATAGTCAACGTTATCGAATTCGACACAGAGAAATATTTTCATACCGTCAGATATGCGGCGAAGAAAGCGGGTCTTAACATCAAACAGACAGCTGACCTTTTGGGTGCGCCATATCATACTGTTCAAAATTGGTTCAACGGTACAAGCCGACCGATACCTTGGGTTGAGCGGCTTGTCGTCGAAAAAATTCAAAACTCGATTTAAATCATAGCTCCGCGCAAGTGGAGTTTTTTATTTCCGCAAAACATATTTCACGACCAAATAGCCGACTTCGTAGAGTAAAATCACTGGGATTGCCACGGCTATTTGAGTGATGATATCGGGCGATGTGACGAGTGCGCCTATTACGAATGAAAAGAAAAATACGTAACGGCGATACTTGCCCAATTTCTCGCTGGTTAAAACTCCGAGCTTGCCCAGGACGATTATAATCAGCGGCAACTCGAATACAAATCCGAATGGCAAGACGAACAGTATCACGAACTCGAAATAGCTGCCGAATGAAAACAGCGTCTGAAGATTTTCCGACTCCTGACCGAAGCCCATAAAAAATTTTAGTGCAGTCGGCAAGATTAGGAAAAATGAAAATGCCAGCCCCGTGAAAAATAATGCTACCGACGCGGGCACGAGTATTCCCAAAACTGCTCGTTCATTTACGGTGAGTGCGGGCAGAAAAAATTTCCACGCGTGATAAAAAATTATCGGCAGGGCGATTAAAAATCCCGCCGCGATGTCGATTTTAAGATACGTGAAAAATGCTTCGCCCGGTTTCATGTAATAGAGTTTGCCGACCGGGAGTGTCAACAAATTGGTTATCTCGTCTAGGAAAAGATATGCGACGCAACTGCCGAATACGATTGCCAGCAAAGATTTTATGATACGCGAGCGAAGTTCCTCAAGATGAGCCGTCAAACTCATTGTGCCGTCATCTTCGGGCGGAACTTCCTGCGCGGAATTTTTTTCTTTATCGGTCATTTCTTCTCCGTGTCGACTTTGGAGGCTTCAAGTTTTTTCTGCTCGGTAACGTCGACGGTTTTATCATCGTCGGAATTTGCCTGCTTGAATTCCTTAATGCTCTGTCCAAGTGCCTTGCCGACGCCGGGAAGTTTGCCGGGGCCGAAGACTACCAAGCCGATAATCAAAATCAAAATGAGTTCGGGGACGCCAATTCCAAACATAAGAATCACTCTCCAAAAATTTTTTACGATTATATCACAAGTTTTTTTGCGTGTCGAAAGTTTTTTTGATATCATTATGGCGGAGGTGTTCAATGTGGCGAGTGGGAAAATAATTTTCATGCCACTGGGCGGAGCGCAGGAGGTCGGCGCAAGCTGTTACTTCCTCAAGCTCGGCGAAAATAATATTTTGCTCGATTGCGGTTGCGGTTCGACTCACGGAATAAAATTCACGCCGCAATTTTCCGCCCTGCTCAACACGCCATATCTGCAAGATTTTCATCAAGTGTCGCATATTTTTTTATCTCACGCACATCTTGATCACTCCGCAGCCTTGCCGGATTTTTTGGAGCTGAATGAACGCGCCGCCGTTTACATGACTGACTTGACGCGAGAAATTTTATCCGCGCAGTTGGAGGAACGATTCGCCCGCATTGAAGGGAACATTTCAAGCGTCGCCTTCCTGCAAAAAATTCCGTTGCCGCACCTCAAAATAAGTTTTCATCAAGCGGGACATATCCCCGGCGCAATGATGACGCTGATAAATTTTCGCGGGAAAAATATTTTGTACACGGGCGATTACTCAACTTTCCCGACGCAACTCGTAGGCTCTGCACTCCTGCCGCCCGTCAAGATTGATATTTTAATTTTGTGCGGATTACATGCCCGCCACCCCAATTATCGACGATTCGGCGACAGTGATTCCGCCCTGAAAAAAATTCTCCGCAAAATTTACTTCGCACTCCGCTACGGCAAATCCGTTTACTGTCAAGTCACGCAAATCAGCAAGGGCGTTGAACTCATCACGCTGATTAATAAATTTTTGCCGCAAGCTGAAATTTTTATCGACGACCGCGTTATGAGAATTGTCCACCGCTTTGAAAATGTTCATATTCCGATAATGCGCGAACAAAATCATCCGTTAAGCGCATTTCCTCAAGGACCGCACGTTATCTTGTCGACGAGGCCGCCGCCAATGCATACGGGCTTGGAAATTTTGAACGGCGATTTTTCATTGCACGACGATTTTGCCGCGACGGTTGATTTCGTCCGCCAAGTCAATCCGAAAATTTGCGTCGTAGTCCACAGCCCGCCCGATAAAATTTTTCACTCAAACACGACCCTCGAACAAGTTTTGATTAACGACCCCGATTCACGGACGAGTTTTATTTTCCCGAAGACGGGCGAACCTTTCGAACTTTAGCAAGGAGGAATTTTTTAAATGATAAACATCAGCGATCCGTCAATGAAAAGATTTATCGAAAATTTGCACAAGGCCATTGAACGCAAGGTCAAAAATCTTTCGGCCGCCTCTTACGACGAATACATTATGGGCAACCGCGTCATTAAAGTTTTCTGTGAGGATAAAGGCTCCGGCCCGCGTCAATGCGCCGAAATCATGAACAGCCGCTACAAGACAAATTTGGACAACGAAGACATTATCAAAATTCTCAAGTCCAATCGATTGAGCTATCAGCAGAAACGCGCCGAGTTGCTTAATTGGGCGGAGGATACCGTTGACGCGTTCGCGAAGGCTCTCGAATCTCGCAAGCAGAAAGATTTTGATGATTATTTGGCACTTCGCAACAAAGTTATTCACACTCGTGACGACGACCGCTATAAAATTCAGGAGCGCATTGCCTGTCTGATGCTTTACGTCAAGCACCCCGAATTGGACAGCGGCACTGATGCTGATACGATTGAAAAATTTGGCAACGTCTACATGAAGCATTTTCTTTACGACGCCAGCGACTTCCTCAAAAATATTTGCGTCAAACCGAAAAATGGCGGCAAGTCTGATAAAAAAGATTCGCAGCAGGACAAGATTGAGTTGCTTGAAAACATGCTCAACCGCTCTGATATGTTGCTCAAAGATTTGCAGGACGAGTTCGACGCCCGCATTAAGGAAAGTCATCAAGATGATTTAGTTGAATTTTTCTCGCGGCTCAATTCGGAAAAGTACGGCTGCATTCTCGACGAGGTTTTAAATGCGCGTAACGGCGTCCGTCAGTTGCGCAAGGAAAAAGTCCAGCTCCCGCCCGAAATCGGCGGCCTGTTCATTTTGATTGAGCGGTTCGCGCAGTTCATTCGTGACAGTGAGATCAATCCGATTTTGAAGCCCGGCGTGGTTAAGGATATGCGCCTTGAAGAGGTTGAGAGTTGCGATTATGAAGGCTCGCCCTTCCTCAACACGACCGAAGTCAAGCGCGTCAAAGTTCTTTCGCCCGGCTGGATTTATAAAAATAAGGACGTTCAAATTTCACGTCCGCGGCTTAAGGAAGTGATTAGTGATTAGTGATTAGAAACTAATTCCCAGTTCCTAGTTCCTAATGAAAGGAGATTTTTTCATGATTATTAACGATGAAGAGCATAACGATTTGTGCGTGGGTATAGACCTGGGCACGACAAATTCAGTTTTGGCAACAGTGAACATTCGCCCTAACGGGAATATCGTCAGCAAAGTTGTTGACCTGGACAGGGCGGTTGATATGTACAATGCCGGAGCGGGCGCGAAATTTACGCTGAAGAAAAGTCCGATTTTGCCGAGCTGTGTTTATTACAACGACGAAAAAAATTATCAACCGATTGTCGGTGACTTCGCGAAGGGACGCTATCCGCTTCGACCATATCTCGTCGCCAAGTCAATCAAAAGTCAGATGGGTAATGAATTCGCCGAAGGGCTATCGTCAAATATTCCCGACAAAACACCCGCTCAAGTCTCGTCAAGAATTTTGGAGCACATGCTTAGAAATGCCGCAAAAATTTATCACGTGGAGAAAATCGACGACGCAATTATAACGGTGCCCGCGAATTTTGATTTCATCATGAGGCAAGCGACGCTTAAAGCTGCTGAACTTGCCGGAATAAAAATTCGGAAGGCGGACGGTTCACCCAGACAAATTCTCTTGTCGGAACCGCGTGCAGTAATTTACGATTTTATAAATCAAGTTCGCAACGGAGAAATTGCCGCGCAAATTTTGGATTTAAGCTCGAAAAAAAATGTAATGGTTTTCGACCTGGGCGGCGGCACACTCGATATAACTTTGCATGAAATTTCTCGTCGCGAAGACGCCCCCGAAATTTTGAAAGTTCAAGACATTGCCACGAACCGATACACACTCCTCGGCGGTGATGATTTTGATTTATGCCTTGCCGAATCGATGTTTAAGCACTATTTGAATCAATACGCTGCGCATTCCGAAATAGTTCAAAAAATCCGCCATGAAGAGAAAGGAGTTATGAGCCAGCTGATAAATTATGCGGAGAATTTGAAATTGGAAGTCAGCGCGCAGAAAAGTGACGCGTTCGGCGGTGACAATTCGGGTTGGTGGGACGAGGAGGAAGATTATCCTATCGGCGGCAATATCGGCACGACCGGTTATGCTTACGGTGACAGCTTTACCGCCGCGCAGTTGGAGGATATTTGGCGCGATTTCATGGGCGAAGATTTGAAATTTGACGATTATAAAAATCTCGCCGCAGTCACAGAAAAATTCGGCAAGCAGAAAAATATTATCCTGCCGATTCTCGACGTGCTCAAGAAAGCTTCCGATAAACTCGGCACAGAAAACGTCCGCGTCGACGCCGTGATTATGAATGGCGGCATGTCGAGATTTTATATGGTTATCAATCGGCTGAAGAAATTTTTCGGATTCGATCCGA
This sequence comes from Selenomonadaceae bacterium, assembly GCA_017427545.1. Taxonomy (GTDB): domain Bacteria; phylum Bacillota; class Negativicutes; order Selenomonadales; family Selenomonadaceae; genus Quinella. The sequence goes on along the minus strand of JAFRSO010000026.1, from coordinate 32,848 downwards.
TTATTGCCCTTGACCCCGACCAGGCAGTTGCACGAGGTGCGGCGGTCTATCATTATTTTTTGCACAAATACGATAAAGAACTTGCCGAAGAAATTAAAAATGACTTGCCCGAAAAATCGCCCGTCAAATTGCCTCCGCCACCTCCATTATCCTATTCCAGACAAAATACTCGTCCGAGTTTCTTGACGCAGAGAAATTTTCCAAACGCGCGTCATATCACTGCGGCTGATCGTTCAATCGGCGTCGTATTCGGCAGCAATATCCTCAATGAAAGTTTTTATCTGGTTACATTCGGCGGCAATTATGAAGAAATTATTCCGGCGGGTAAAGAGTTGCCGTACACCTCCGAAAGATTTACAGGTTTTCGACTTCCGCCCGGCAAAAATGTTATCAGCGTGCCGATTGCCCGTTGCGAGGCCGACGGCAATTATCGAATCATCGCCAAGGGAAATATCGAATTCCCCGAAAGATATTCGCGCATGAGCGGTGATATTTTCGTCACGTTCAGCATTTTTATGGACGAAGATAAAATTATTCGCATGGACGCGGCGACTTGTCGAGATGAACGCGGGCTTGAATTGATGGATCACGGTACGGCGACGATTTCTATTGCCACGGGCGTTGAGAAAGGTCCGAAGACGAAATTAATTGCACGATTCGGCGGGAAAGTCAATCCGCGTGCCCAGCTCAATACGATTCGTTCACTGTGCCAAAATGTCGACGAGGCTTTCCGCCGCAGAAATAAAGAGGCTAATGTCAAATTCTCCGCAACACTCAAACTCAACGTCAACACGATTTTGGCGGCGAGCAATCACAGAGAATTTGCCGAACCACTCCTGCAAATGTTCGACGACGTGAAAAATTCTCGTGAGGAAAGTTTCAAACTTCGTTGCGTCATCATTGCCAGGAAAATCGGTGCGAATTGGACTGCTCAACAGAAAAGACGCCTTGCCCGATTGTGTTTATATCAGCTTGACGAAGAGCTTTACAATCCCGGTATCGGACTCGGTCGCGGCTTGAAGATGAATACCAAAATTCAATGCGTTTATACGTTGTCGATGTGCGGCAGTGAGGAGGATATTGCCCTGCTCGTCAACCTTCACAACAACGAAAAATTCCGCATGGCGAATCTTTACACGCACGCCATTACGAAAACCGAAGTTGATTGGATTTATTACGAGTTCAAAAAAGATTGCGCAAAAGTTTTGACGGGCGCGCCGACTTCCGCGATACAAATTTCAGCACACGCCTTGGGAGTTGCCTTTAAACTCGACGGACGTCCGACAAATTCCTCAATCAAACGTGAGCAAGTTGTTGCTGAATTGTGCAAGGTGATTCGTTCGGAAAGGCTTAACAGCGTCGAGCTTAGCGTTTGCATTTTGGCTATCGGCATGATTTGTGACCGCCGCGCCGTGAATAATTTGCCGCAACGTTCTTTCGATGATGCAGAAAAACTTTTCCATGAGCTGCAAAATATTTACTACGATTCGTTCAGCGATTTTGCTAAGGCCAGAGATGTTGCGCAGAAAATGATTGCCGGCGGCGTGCTTAGTGCTGAAGAGGAAGAATCTTTGCTGATGAAATGGGCGACGTGATAGCTGTTAGCTGCTAGCTGCTAGTTCCTAGTTCCTAAATTTTAACTACCTCGTCGGCTGATTCGATGACTGCCAATCGGTGTGTGGCAATGATTATCGTCCTGCGCGGCGAAAAATCTTTAATCAGCGCGAGAACTTTTTGTTCAGTCACTTCATCCAGGCCGGCTGTCGGTTCGTCGAGTAAAATTATCGGCGTGTCTTTTAGCAGGGCGCGAATCAATCCGAGGCGTTGAAGTTGTCCGCGACTTAATTTTTGCGGCGAATTTAAATCGAGTGTCGACAAATTCAATGCGGCTAAAAATTTTTTCAAGTGCGTGTCGTTGAGTGTGTCGAACATCGTAAAATTTTTTCGTAGCGTCGTGTCAAATAAATGCGGGGCTTGCGGCGCGTAACTGCAATTAGGAATGAGGAATGAGGAATGAGGAATTATTTTACCTGCTGTCGGCAGTAAAATTCCCGCCAAAAGTTTCAGCACCGTTGACTTGCCCGAACCCGATTCACCGATTAAAGCCGTGATCTTCCCCGCAGAAAATTTCAAGCTCACCTCCTGCAAGGCGGGCAATTTTTTTTTCGGATATGTGAAGCTCACGTTGTCGAGTAAAATATTTGGCAGCATTAAAATTTTGCCGACGGAGCCTGTGATTTTTTCCGCGTCGAGTAAAAAATTCTTCAGCCGTTCGAGTGATAAGCGCGCCGAAATCATCACGTGAAATGCCACGCCGAATTTCCTAATGGGCAAGAAAAATTCCGGCGCGAGCAGCAATAAAAATAACGCCGCTTGAAATTCGACGCCGCCCGAAATTAATCGAAGTCCCAAAGTCACGGCGACCAGGGCGATTGAAAGCGTCGTTATCAGCTCCAGCGCGAATGATGATACGAATGCCAGCTTGAGCACGTCCAAAGTTGCCGCCGAGGATTTTTTTGACGCCTCACGAATTTTTTTTGCACCCGCGCTGATTCTTCCGAACATTTTCAGCGTCGTGATTGCCGACAAAATTTCCCGAAAATCGCCGTTGAGTTTTTGGAGTTCAGCCCATGCACGAGAATTTTTTTCAGCCGTCGCCTTGCCAATCAGCCACAAAAGTATTGGCGCAATCGGCAAAGTCACGAGTAAAATTGCCGCCGTCAACCAATCGACGACTGCTGCAGCGGTTAAAAATATCGGCAAAAAAATTATCGCGGAAATGACTTGCGGCGCGACCTTCAAGAAAAATTCGTCCAGAGCTTGCACCGTGTCGAAAATCAGCGTTAAGAGTTCGCCACTTGAAATTTCCCGCTCAAAAAGTTGCGTATGAATTTTTTTTCGGAAGTCGGTTTGAACGTTCACCGATAATCGCGCAAAAAATTTTTCCGTCACAGCCGCCAATAAAAATCTTCCCGCGAAAAATCCCAGTGCCGCCAATAAAAATTTATCCGCAGTCGTGTCGATGAATTTCACCAGCGACGCCGCTCCGAGCAAAATAAAAAAACCTTCGACGAGTTTGCACAACGCAATTTCGCCGAGGATTTTTTTATTCGATTTTAACAGCTCAATGATAGTGAACATCAGCGGGCGTCACGCGCTCCTTGAAAATTCTGTAAGACCACGCCTGATAAATTAGGACAATCGGCACGAAAATTGCCGCGGCAATCGTCATCAATGTCAGCGTGTGAGGGGTGGAGGCGGCGTTATAAATGTTGAGGCTGAAGTCGGGAGAAATGCTTGATACCATGATTCGCGGGAAAAGTGCGGTGAAAAATCCGATTGTCAGGAAAGCAATTCCGAGTGTCGAGGATATGAACGCCTTGCAACCGCAACCGGCCTTTGCTCCGGCACAACTTGCAATCAATGCGGCGATTGACAGTCCGAGGAAAATTACCGTGCTCAATTTGGCGAGAATGTCCGTATCAGCCGCCGCGAATCCTGCAAACACCACGTAAGCTATAAGCGTTGCAATGCCGAGGCACAAACTTTTTTTCTGAAGGTCTTCGAGTAAACTTTTGTCCGCAATTTTTATCAGCAAGAAATTTGCTCCGTGGAAGGCGAAAAGCAATACGAAAAATATTCCTCCCATGAGTGCGCAAGGGCTTAGCAAGTCCAAGAAGTTTCCGACGTAATGCATTTGAAAATCTATCGGCAGTCCGCGCAGAAGATTGACGACTGCCACGCCCCATAACAGTGCGGGTACGAAACTGCCGAACATGATTCCAAAGTCCCAAAAATTTGTCCAGTCGGAATATTTGAGTTGTCCGCGAAGTTCAAATGCCACGCCGCGCATAATCAACGCCAGCAACATCAAAAATAGCGCGAGGTAAAATGTGCTGAACATCGTCGCGTAGACATGTGGAAATGCCGCGAACGTTGCGCCGCCCGCCGTTATCATCCAAACTTCATTGCCGTCCCAGACAGGGCCGATTGCGCGGACAAATTGCGAGCGTTCATTTTTCGGGCGACCGAGCATCATCATGCCCACGCCGTAATCAAAGCCCTCAAGGATAAAAAATCCCGTGAAGAGTACCGTTATCAAGATAAACCAAACGATATTTAAATCCACAATCCTCACTTCCTTTCAGCGCGACAAGATTGAATAAATAACAGTTATGGCAATGGTGGCTACGCCGATAATCGTTGCGACGGACAGATTGCGAACATGCTTGCCCATACCGTCAATACTCAACCGAATTTCCTTCATGTCAGCTTCTTGCTTTTGCCGAAGTTCAATAATCTCCGCCGCACGTTGATTGTCACGGTCGCGCATTTCACCAATAATGGTATCAACTTTGGTCAGCACATTGTCGATTCGTGAAGTTTGCGCATCAATTTGCCGCTGAAGATTTTCATTGATTTTTTCCTGATCGGTCATGACAATCACTCCTCCTCAGTGATGTGAGTGCGTCGAATGAACATGATCGCTGCGAAGACTGCCAACACTGCCAAGAAAAGATAAATTGCCGTGAAGCCGATTAAAGTTATCCAAACTTCACCCGCCGATAAATTCGGGCTGACTGCAACCGCTGTTTTTTGCAAGCCGACGACTATCCAAGGTTGACGACCTGCCTCCGCTATGTACCAGCCCGCAGAATTTGCGATAAACGGTATCGGCAACAACAGCGGCATCATCTTAAGGCAACAGAGATGATCTTTGATTTTGTCGCGGCAGAAGAAAACTAATATGCCCGTTACGAAGACGATAAACAGCAATGCTCCGCCGGAACCTACCATTGCGCGGAAACTCCAGAACATGCCGCGCACGTCGTTGGGAATGTAATAGCCGCTGCCGTATTTTTCGACGGCCTCGCGTTGAAGATCGTTAATGCCTTTGACTTCGCCGTCAAAAGAATTGTGAACCATGAAGCTGAACATATTCGGGATTAAAATTTCAAAGTCGTTGCGACCGGCCTCTTGATTGATGTCGGCGACGACTGCGAACGGTGCAGGATTTTCAGTCTCCCAAAGTGCCTCGAATGACGCAAGCTTCATCGGATTACCTTCGGCCAGATATTGCGCGTGCATGTGACCGGAACCCATTACGCCCAAAGTCCCGACGAGTGTATAAAGTACTGCGCGGCGAAGAGTCCTTACGAACATTTCCCGCGAGGCCTCATCAGTAGCGATTTTCCACGCACTCACGACGATAACCAAAAATCCGCCTGTCGTTATGCCCGCAAAGAACGCATGAGAATATTCGCCGACGACGTAGGGATTGGTGACGAGTTCGCCAAAATCAGTCATAACGGCGCGTCCGCCCTCAATCGCATAACCTACGGGGTGTTGCATGAATGAGTTGGCGACGAGAATCCAAAAAGCTGAAAGGTTGCTGCCGAAAGCTACAATCCAAATGCAAAGGCAGTGAAGTTTTTCGCCGAGCTTGTCCCAACCGAAAATCCACAGCCCGATAAATGTCGACTCAATGAAAAATGCCGTCAATGCTTCAAGGGCCAGTGGTGCGCCGAAGATGTCGCCCATGAATCGAGCATACTCTGACCAGTTCATGCCGAAATGAAATTCTTGCACGATACCGGTCACGACGCCCATTGCGAAATTTATCAGGAAGATTGTCCCGAAAAATTTCACGAGCTTTTTGAGCTTGACGCGTTCTTCATAGCTGCCGCTGCTGATATACCACGTCTCAAGCAGTGCAACGAAAATTGATAATCCCAAAGTCACGGGCACGAATAAGAAATGATAAATTGTAGTTATTGCAAACTGCAAGCGCGATAAAATCAATGCGTCCATAAAATCACTTCCTGTCTGTAAAAATTTTTACAACGTATTACCATAGATGATGGTGAAGCCGCCGATTTGAGTTTTGCGCCGCTCTAGATACCGTTGACAGGTTTTAAGAGCGTAATTCGTCTTATCCACGAGAAAAACTGCAGCGGCTGACGAGAAGGCGAAATGCCACTCGTCCTTATGTCGTTTGACAGTGACAGATACGGTACAGCTACGATTGCAAAGATTTTCAATGGGTGTGACATAGCGCAGATTTTCCACGTGGTTATTGAGCTTATCGCGGTTGATGTGATCGACGACGCAACCGGCGGGTCTTTCACCAAGCCAAGCCTCCGCTACGAGCGAAGCAATGAAGACGTTTACCATTTTACCTTTGACATAGATGCGGGTACAAAGGTAGCCTTTATAGTTGACTTGAAACTTGCGCGGGCGTTTGAACTTGACATGACGCAATATCTTTCCGTCGCGACTTATCTCGTAGCGGTTCTCAAGCGAGGGTATAGTCCTGAACTCCATATTTTCACATCCTTTCGGATAAAGTCAATAATTTTGACGTGTTCAAGATTGTCGTCCTTGATTAAGACATAACCGACGCCGGCGTTTTAATTTTTTATCCAAGGTCTCGGCGGAAGGCAAAAAATTTCAGCGTCATCTATTTGCCGCCAGTCCAAAAACTTCTTGGAAAGACGGCTCAACGAATCAGTCATAATCAATTTTAGACTTGTGGAGGTGTATTTGAGTTTGTTGACATAGCGAGTTGGCAAGTTAAAGGATTGTCGATTTGTCGAGCTGTCGAACGAATGTTTAGCTTGACGGAAAATCGAACGATACAACGGGAAGCCCCCTTGCATCCATCATTTAAGCTTTTGCATTAGCTATTCATTTTAATTTTGCGCAGCCTCTCAGTTCATCAGCGCCTGAACCGAATTCGCTCAAAATTTCTGCCCTCCGCCGAGACCTTGAACAAAAATTTTACCTGTTCACAAAATCCTCAATGACTTCCATATTGCTTGCGGGATTTATCATACTTTCTTTGCGTGCCCATTTAGCTTGAGAGCTGTTAGCTAGTAGCTAGTAGCTAAGAGGCTCAGTGCGCGGGCGGAGCCGTCTTCCTTGACGGCTTTTAATTTTCATTTGAATTCACAAAATCCTCAATGACTTCCATATTGCTTGCGTGCATGTCGAAGGGCAACTTGTAAGCGACGGGCGTGGAAATTAACGCGGCGTCAATCTCGTTGGAAATTTTGTCGGCTTGAGCTTGAAGCTTGTCGATAAGATCGCGGACGCGGTTGCGGTCAAAGTCAATCGTGCGGACGCGTTCAATGTCGTAGCGGTAAGTCGTCTGATTGCCCTCATTGTTGAAGACGTAGCCGACGCCCGCATTTTTCTCAAGCAGACTCGAACTTTTGAAATTGCGCAACGTTCGCAATCTTTCAATGGCAAGATGGCGTTTCTTATTCACGTCAACCGCGCTGTCCAAATGAAATTTCATAGAACTTTTCGCCGCATGAACTGCCCAAGAAAGTTTTTCGCGCTCCTCAATCAACATCAACATGAAATCAATAATTTTGTCGGGCGGAAATTTATCTTCGACGACGACATCAATTTTTTCATCTTGCTGACCTTCCGCCGCCTTTGAGCGCAAATGTTTTTCCGTCACGCTGACTAAATTTTTCCCGTCACCAAGATAGCCGTCCACAAAGTCAAAAAGTTTCTCGATTTTGTTTTGAGCTTGAAACGCTTCCTTCAAATTCATGATAACCACTCTCCCAAAAAATTTTTCCTGCAACTATTAAACCATAAATCGCGCCGCTTTACAAACGGAAAATAAAATATTTTTGGCGCGTGACAGCAAGGTTGCCGGAAGTCTTGAGAAATGCCTTTTTCTTTTGTATAATGCGGCTTGAGGTGATTCTCATGGCAACAGCCAACGAAAAACTTTTGCAGGCGGCACTAAATAACATCAAGGCCTTGGGCAATGCTCTGGGCAAAACCGTAGCCGCTACTCTCGAAGCCGACAACGTGACCAACTCCACGAATTTATATCTGCAGCTGGTCGACGTTAAGGAAAGTTTCACCGAAATTTATGGCAAGCTGGAAAATATCCCCGACGAAATTTATACCGCGATTGCAAAGACTTTAATCGGCGAGATTGATTCGATTGTCTTCACGAAATATTCCAAAGATGATTTAGTCAGTCAGCTCGTCACGCAAATCGGAAAAATTTTTACCAAAATCGACGACCAAAGAATTACCGTTGACGGCACGACTTACAAAATTTCTTTCAAGGGCAGTCGGCTGGGATTGAAGGGAAAATTTATTCGCGTGACGGCCGATGGTGAGGAACAATGGCTTAATTGGAAGAGTGAAAGTTACGGCAAAAGTGTTATGGCGCGCTATCTGATTTCCGTGTTCAAGTTGGATAATTATTTTGTCGAAGAGACTTTCCCGAAAATCGTCAGCGTTTTGAACTCGAAGGGCTACGAACTTTTCACCGCGCTGCTTACTGAAGGCGTTGCGCAAAATGTCCTGAAAAAAATTCTCGGCACAACGCTTTACAATGCTATCGGCGGCGACAAAATCCAAAGTCATCTCGAAAATCTTATCCTGTCCGTCACTGACGAAAATGTTTCCGCCGCAATTACATCTTACGTCACACTCAACAACAGCTACAATGATCTCGTCACGAAGATTAATTCTTCGCCGAATGACATTGACGACATTGCCGAATTGACGACATCATTCACGACCTTTGCAAAGACGCTGAACAGTTCCCTGAAAACTTTCGGCGCGGCTGTCAATTTGGCGACGTTGCCGACTGTCGGTATCGAACTCATCTACAACAAAAATTCTACGGCCGTTACAATTCCCGCGGGCTACTCGAACGAAATTAACGCCGCGGATTATAAAAGCTCCGTCAAGAAAATTTACGCGGGCACTTTCGGCAGGGCGATTAAAATTCACGGCAATTCCAACGCCAACACGATTATCGGCGGCCTCAAAAATGATTCGATTTACGGCGGCAAGGGCAACGATTCAATTTACGGCGGATATGGCGCGGATAAACTTTTCGGCGAGACCGGCAACGATACTCTCAACGGCGGCTACGGCAATGACACGTTAAGCGGCGGGATTGGCAATGATTCGCTTCTCGGCAATTACGGCAATGATTCATTGAGTGGCGGCAGTGGAAATGACACGCTCAATGGCGGCAGGGGTAATGATACGTTGACGGGCGGCGCAGGTTCGGATATTTTTATCTACAAGGCGGGCAATGATACTGTCACCGATTACACGGCGGGCGCGGATAAAATTCGTTTGACTTCAGGCTCAATCGACAGCGTTACCGTGAGCGGCAATAATTTCACGTTCAAAATCGGTTCCGGCTCAATCAAAGTTCAAAACTCCAAGGACAAGGAAATTACTTTTATTCTCCCCGACGAGACGGAAACTGTTTGGCTCAATGGTAAACCTGCTGCCGCAAATGTTTGGTTTTTGGAAGAGGAGACTTCCGGCAGTGAACTTGATTTGCTGATGAATGATTTTCCGACGGGAAATATTTCTGCCGCTGAACTTTCAACGAACACTGCGGAAAATCTTTTGAGCGGCGTAACGTTCGCGCAATCGTCCGATAAAGGTGACGTGAAGTGAAGCTTTACAGGTACAGGACAATCAAGAGCGCGTTGTTGGAGTTGGATAACGGCACGTTTTATTTCGCGGAACCTGCAGAACTTAACGACCCGATTGAAGGTTACTTGAAAATTTTTTGGCGCGGAGATAAGCCGGCTTGGGAAGGGCTGCTGAAAAATTTTATCTGCAGTCTGTTCTACGATTTGCAAACATATTTATTCATGGCGGGACGTTATCATAATGCCGACCGTGAAAATTTTTTGAGCAACCTGAAAAGCAAAATCCTCCTGTTGGATCTTCGCAAGTTCGATAATTCGCCGTTGAGTAAAATTTTTGAGGAGCTTACCGAAAATTTTTTGGCGGAAGAAACGGTTAAAGAGGTCGTCAATTTTTACGGCGACGACAAAATCAAATGCTACGGTCACGAAACTGAATTTATTTTGCGGACGGTGATTGACGTTGCGTTTATAATTTGCGTGAGGAAGTGCAAGACGCTTGGTCTGATTGATGAGGACTTTGAAGAAAAATTTTTTGATGTGGCGTATGAAATTTCGTTTGAGGAGCTTAAAAATATCAGTGATTCCGCCCGCAAGCAAAAGATTGACGCGATTGAAAATTTGAATCTTGACATGATGGAATCAGGCTTGCTTGCCCTGAAACTCAATCACCGCTCGTCCGATACCAATTACCGCTTCAAGCAGCATATGCTTTGGTTGAGATTTATTTTTCCGCGCACTTATGCTGAACAGCTCAAGGAAATTATGTACCCCAACGGTTATGTTGTATGCTTCAGTGACACGCCGACGAATTCTGCAATGTGGGGTAATTATGCCGACAATCACCGCGGCATTTGCTTTATCTACGACACGGAAAATTTTGACGGGCACGATTTTATAACTTTTGCTGCAAAGTCTTTGGAAGTCAAGCCGATTAAATACAGTGCACAGGCTATTGAGAGAAATTTTTTCGACACGTTGCGGCATTTGAATTTAATTCACGCGGAAGATTGGCTGACAGGTTTGGGCGGCCGCAAGAGTAAAAAATTAACAGCGTCCGAAGATGAGCCGGAATACATTTACGACTATCAAGAAAAATTTTATCGGAAGATGACGGATTGGCATCATGAGCGCGAGTACAGAATTTTTTTGCCGGACAGATTTCATCGTTACACGGACAAATTCACTCGAAGTTTGAAGTACGATTTGCGGACGTTGACAGGAATTGTTTTCGGGTTAAGGACGACGCTTGACGACAAACTCGAAATTTTGCAAAAGCTTTCACGGCTCGGAAAATCAATTCGCAACTTTGAATTTTTTCAGGCGGAATATGATGACGAGACGCAAATAATTTCAATCCGTGAAAAAACTTTGCTCATGAAAACCACTTGAAACGAGGTGCAGACAATGGATTTGGCAACAATATTTTTGATTTGGCTGGCAGTCGTGGTTATCGACAATCTTGCCAAACGTAAAAAAAGACGGCTTCCGCCGCAAAATTCGCCCGATTTTGATATACCTACGCTCCCGAACGATCCGAATTTCCCCGGCGAAGAAGTTCCGATTTTCATAGAAAGTCCGCGGCAGGTTGAAGTTCGACAGAAAAATTTTGAACCGTCACCGCGTCAGAAAAAAATTTCCCGTCATGAAGTTCACGAGGCTCAAGAGGCTGAAGAACTCGATTTGAATTTAACGCCGTCAACGGTCATGAACGCGTTCGTGCTAAGTGAAATTCTTGGCAAGCCTAAAGCATTGCGGCGTTAGTGATTAGTGGTTAGAAAAAATCTAGTTCCTAGTTCCTAATTACTAGTTCCTAAAAATCGACCGAAGGGAGATTGATTAATGGCGATTTTGAAATTGAAACCTGCTTGCAAAGATTATCCTTGGGGAGGTCGGCGGCTCATTGAAGATTTCGGCGTCGACAGCGATAAAAAAATTTTGGCGGAAGCGTGGGTGCTGTCATGTCACCCCGACGGCTCATCAATCCTTGAAAATGGCGAAACTCTTGCCGATTACATCAACCGTCACGGTAAAAAAATTTTGGGCACGAATTGCGAACGATTCAATGATTTTCCGATTCTGATAAAATTTATCGACGCCAAAGAAAATCTTTCCGTGCAAGTTCATCCGCCTGACGATTACGCTTTGACGCATGAAGGTCAGCTCGGCAAATGTGAAATGTGGTATATCCTCGACGCCGATAAAAATTCCGTGCTTTATTGCGGCTTCAATAAAAAAATTTCCCGCGACGAATTTACTGCCCGCATTAAAAATAATTCTCTCGTCGAAGTTTTGAATGCTGTACCCGCGCGACGCGGCGAAGTGATTTTTATTCCGGCGGGGACGATTCACGCTGTCGGCAAGGGCGTTTTGCTGGCCGAAATTCAGCAGAATTCCAACGTCAGCTATCGAATTTACGATTACGGCAGAAATCGCCCGCTTCACATTGCCAAGGCTCTCGACGTGACGAATTTAAATCCTGTGACTTTGAGCAGCAAGACTTCCTGTGATTATTTTGTCGTCGACAAGCTCAAACTCGACGGAAAAATTTTGTCGGAGGCTCAAGGTTTGGTTGACGATAAAACTTTTTTGAACGTGTTGATTTTGGGCGGCGAAGGGAAAATTTCTTGCGGCGACGAGGATTTTTCCTACCGCAAAGGTGATTCATTTTTTTTGACGGCGGGCGCAGGTTCGTGGAAAATTCGCGGATCTTGCGACGCTCTTTTGACGACGGTACCCGACAATGAAAAAGTTTTTTGACGCTTATCAAATCGTCGGCAACCTTGCAAACTTTTACGACGCCATGTTGACGAATTCGGGATTGCTCGGACGCTTGGCGTTGAAATTTTTTTGGGGGCTGGACGACGACGCCTATCAAAAATTTTTGGCGCAAGCATTCGCCGGTATTCCAAAAAATTTCAGCGGACGATTGCTTGAAGTTCCCGTCGGCACGGGTGTTTTATCATTGCCGATTTATCGGAATCTGACGGGTGCGGAAATTTTTTGCGCGGACTACTCGGATAAAATGCTTGACGCGGCAAGAGTTCGGGCGGATAAAATGAATCTTCGCGGCGTGAAATTTCTTCAAAGCGATGTGGCGGATTTGCCGTTCGAGGATAATTTTTTCAACGCGGTTTTATCGATTAACGGCTTTCACGTCTTCCCCGACAAAAATGCGGCGTGGTCTGAAACGCGACGTGTCTTGAGGAGTGGCGGGACTTTTTGCGGCTGCATGTACATCAAGGGCGAGAATCGTCGGACGGATTTTTTCGTCGAGAAATTTTGTGAGCCGCAAAGATTTTTCAATCCGCCGTATGAAACTTTTGCAAGCTTGAAAAATTTTTTGAGCAATCATTTCACCCGCGCCGAAGTCACTCACGTCGAATCATTCGCCGGCTTTGTCTGCACTAAATGACATGAAAAAATTTTACACACTGATTCGCGACCTCATCATCAACCGAAAACTTTTGTGGCAGATGACCAAACGAGATTTCCGACAACGTTATCTCGGCTCATATCTCGGAATTTTATGGGCGTTCATTCAGCCGACAATTACGGTTTTTATATTCTGGTTCGTCTTCCAAGTCGGTTTTAAAGCCGTCCCCGTGAATAATTTCCCGTTCATTTTGTGGCTGATATGCGGAATGTTCCCATGGTTTTTCTTGAGCGAGAGCATACAAAGTGCGACGTATTCGGTGACAGAAAGCGCGTTCCTCGTGAAAAAAATCGTCTTCCGCGTTGAGTTGTTGCCGATTGTAAAAATTATGTCGGCATTCGTCGTGCACATTTTTTTTATCGCGGTACTGTTCATCATGTTCGCAATTTACGGTTATCCGCCGACAATTTACAACCTGCAAATAATTTATTACCTCTTCGCGATGATTTGTCTGGCGTTGGGATTGAGTTGGCTGACAAGTTCGCTGACGGTTTTTTTGCGCGATATCGGGCAATTCGTCTCGATGATTTTGCAATTCGGATTTTGGGGCACGCCGATTTTTTGGAATTTGCAAATGATACCGCAGCAATTTCATTTTATCTTGAAGCTGAATCCGGCGTATTATCTCGTTGAAGGTTATCGGCAGAGTTTCATTTATCACGAATGGTTTTGGCAGCATTGGCATTTGACGGCGTATTTTTGGATTTTGACGGCGGCAATTATGTTACTCGGCGCATGGTGTTTTAAAAAGTTGCGTCCACATTTTGCTGACGTGTTATGACGGTGCCTGACTTTAGAGGCCGTCATGGATTGGCTTCTAGCTACCAGCTACTAGCTAACAGCTCTTCCGCTAAATGGACAAGCAAAGAAAGGAAGTTTAACATCGCAAAGAAAAAGTAGTTTAAAACATAAAAGTCATTCAACATTCCCTAATGGCTCTTGACGTGCTTTAACCATTTCGCGATAATTCGGCACCTCTTCCAACTCAACATACTCCTCCGCGTCAAGGTAAAAGCAAAATAAATTCTCGCCATTGGTGAGTATGCAATAGGCGCAATTCAATTTCTCCGCGTAATCGAAAGTTTCATTGAACGCCGAATCCTCAATGGGCGTTTCCGCAGATTTACATTCGACGACTGCAAGCGGCCGCAAAATATTTTCCGCCGGATCAAAATGCTCAATCACAATGTCGGCTCTGTGACGAAAATTCAGCCCGTAATATGAAAGCTTTTCCCCGATACGAATCATCTTTTGCGGCACGTCCAATTCCCGAATCAAATACGGCACGACGCGTTGACGGACGGTTTCTCGCGGCGTAACGAGGACATATTTTTTCCGCACAGGGTCGAAGTACGACGGTTGCCCCTCAATCCTGTAAATATGCGGCGGCAAAAAATCTTTCAGCATGTTTATCTTCCTTTCAAACCAAAAAAGCCCTCGAAGGAGCTTTTTTTATTTTACGAATTGACTTTAACCCATAGATTTAATTTTGTCCTCAACGAAACTGACGGGGATTTTCTCAAGGCAAATTTCTTTCTTCGGACAAGATCGCTTCCAACAACCCTTGCAAGGCCGCTCAACCTCAATCACGTTTTGCAGTTGCCCGAAAGCCCCGTTGCGTTCAACATTTGTCGGCCCCATAAGCATGATTGTCCGCACGCCCAATGCCGCGCCCAAATGTACCGGCCCTGTGTCACCGCCGATTATCAGCCGCGAACTTCTGATTACGTGCGTCAGTTGCGGAATGTTTGTGCGATTGACGAGGTTTATCGGCGGGATTTCCATTTTGGCTTCGATTTCTTTGGCAAGCATTTCGTCCAAGTCACCGTTGCCGATTAAAACCGGTACGACTGCCAGTTGATAGAACCAATCGCCCAATACCGCAAAATTTTCTGTCGGCCAACGTTTATTCGGCCAATTTGCTCCGACTGCGAACACTACGAACGGATTGCCCTCACGAATTCCGGCATGCTCCATAATCGCACGCGCCTTTTCAGACTCCTCAACCGGTACTTGAATCGGGAAGACTACTTCATTGACGACGCAACCGACTGCCCGCGCTGTGTCAAGGTAGCGTTCGACGATATGCCCTTCAGCGTTCTCACCGATAACCGGCTTTGAAATTTTGTCGCTCATCTCGCGCATATTGCAAATTCCCAGCTTGATATTCGACTTTGCAAAGAACGCTATCGCCGCCGACTTGAACAGCCCCTGCAAATCCAAAACTGCGTCGTAACTTTGCTCTTGAAGTTCCTGCTTGAATGGGAAAAATTCTTTCATGAACCCTTTCAATGTGCGGAAATTTTTTTTGTTGAAGAGAATTATTTTGTCGACGCAAGGATTCATCTTGAGTAAGTCTAAACTCGGCGGCTCCACGACCCAAGTAACTTTTGCACTCGGAAAAGTTTCTTTTATCGCGTAACTGACGGGCAAGGCGTGAATCACATCGCCCATTGCGCTAAGCTTGACGATTAAAACGTTTTTTAAGTCTTCGTTCATGGTTTGACCCCTAAAATTTTCTCAACAATATTTGTCGTCGAACGACCAGCAACCAAATTTACAAACTCGACGCGGCCGCCGTAACTTTGGACGATTTTAGCTTCAGGCAGAGTTTCAAGCGTGTAATCGCCGCCCTTGACGTAAACAGCGGGCTTGACTTCGGCGATTAAATTTTCAGCAGTCTGTTCACCGAAAAAAATCACGTCGTCGACGGCCTTAAGTCCCAGCAAAACTTCCGCGCGGTCAGCTTGAGAATTTATCGGACGATTTGCGCCCTTCAATCGGTGGACGGATTCATCAGTATTCAATCCGACAATCAGCACGTCACCGAAACTTTTAGCCGCCGTCAAATATCGGACATGCCCCGCGTGAATTATATCGAAGCAGCCGTTTGTGAAGACGATTTTTTTACCGCGCCGCCTCAAGTCTTCGCAAAAATCGGCGGCATTTTTTCTTTCGATTAACATTTTATTTCTCCTGTTTAAAGGAACAAGGAATAAGGAATTTTTTAGAAGCCGTCAAGGATGACGGCTCTGCCCGCGCACTGAGCGTGATGCGAAGTCTGCGGGCAACTCTACCTTGCGGGTAATCGCAACGTTAAAGTCATGAAGACTCAACGCCCCTGCGAGGCGTCTTTTCTTTTTGCTACTTTTTCTTTGGACGCGCAAAGAAAAAGTAGTTCAATAAACACAAAGTAGCTTTAAACATAAAATTATTCAATACGCCTCGGCTGGCAGCTCACCTCGCACGCTCCAAAGTTGCAATTAATTCCGTCGCGCTGACAGTACTTGTACCGAGTTTCCTGACGGCAATGCCCGCCGCGAAGTTTGAAATTTTTGCCGCAAGTGCAGGAGCCGCCCCCGTCGTCAATGCCAACAAAAATGCCGCAACGCAAGTATCACCCGCGCCCGAAACGTCGTAAACTTCGCTCATATCGCTAACCGGTATGTGATGCGCCGCGCCATTGCGTTCAAACAAACTCATGCCCATTTCACCGCGCGTGATTAAAACTCCGTCGACGTTGAGTTTGGTTAAAATTTTCGTGCCCGCGCCGATTAAATCCGTCACATCATTAATCGGACAGCCGACAAATGCTCCCAACTCCGAATCATTTTGCTTGACGTAGCCGACGCCCTCAAAGTCGCCGATATTGTAGCGCGAATCGACAATGTTGGGAATTTTTTTCTTGCCGGCAAAACGCGTAATCAGCTTGCGGGCATTTGAAGTTATCGTGCCGGAACCGTAATCACTCATGATAATTCCGTCGACCTTCGGCAAAATTTTATCAATCTTCGCGATAAGTTCAGCCTCAACTTTTTTGCCGAGCGGCTCTTTACTCTCGTTGTCAATGCGGACAATTTGTTGACTGACAGTCGCCCTGCCGCCCGCAATAATTCTCGTCTTTGAAATCGTCGGACGAGATTTATCGCGAACAAGCCCCTCAATGTGAACGTCGAGTTCCTTAAAAATATTCCGCAAGCTCTCCGCGTGATTGTCGTCGCCGATAACGCCGATAGCGTAAACTTCCGCACCGAGTGTCGCCGCATTTGCCACAACATTTGCCGCGCCTCCTGCAACAACTTTTTCACCGGCTTTTTCCAAAATCAATACGGGAGCCTCGCGGGAAATCCTGGAAATTCGTCCGTCAACATAAACGTCGGCCACAATGTCGCCGATAACTAAAACTTTCTTGCCATGCATTTTGTTGGTAATGCTGATGAGTTCTTGCAACTTGCCAACCTCCTGTTTAGGGATTAGGGCGAGCAGGGAACAAGATTGCGAGATTGCCAGATTGCAAGTTACTGGCACTTTGACTACTTGCAATATCGCAATCTAATCACTAATCACTAACCACTAATCACTAATCACTATAAATTGCGGAACAATATCTTCAAACGACCCGTCAGGCATACGAAAGCCGCCGGGAATCGTGCCAAGCTCCGTGAAACCCAATCGCCGGTATAAATGGCGGGCGTGAATGTTCGTGGCGACAACCGCGTTGAATTGCAGAATTCTAAAGCCGAGTTCGCGAGCCTTGGCAATGCAATCCTTGACGATAATTTCGCCGATATGCCGACCGCGCATGTCTGAACGAACCGCGTAGCTTGCGTTGCTGATGTGACCGCATCTTCCGACGTTATTCGGGTGGAGAATGTACAACGCTAAAATTTCGTCACCGTCGACAGCCAAACCCGTGAACGATTGCGCCTTGAAAAATTCGTCGCCCGTCACCTCGTCAAGCACATCCTCTTGCGGAAAAGCAATGCCCTCACGAACAATTTCATTCCAAATTTTAATCGCGTCGCCGACAAATTTTTTATCATACGGAATAACTTTAACCGCCATTTTAATCTACTCCCTACTTTCTACTCCCTAACATAAATTTTACATTTGATCTTGCGCTGCTCACGACCATAGAAAATTTTTTCGACAAGTGATTCAAGCTCACCTTTCGGAATTTCGCCGATGAGTTTCCACTTTCCCGACACTCTTTTGAAAAAACTTTTTTCATATTCGACGCTCAAGACCGCCACAATCTTTTTATTTTCGGGCAGTTCGTAAAACATCATGAACGGCATAACATTTTTACTCGTCCAAGTCATTTTCTTCGGGCGGAGGTATTCATAGTCATTGTACGACACCAGCCGATAAACTTTCTCGTCCGTATAAAAAACCATTGAACTCGGATATGCCATGCTGTAACTGACGATGCAAGTGTTATCGTTGATTAGCGGCAAAATCATTTCAGCTTCACGACGAGCAGAATTTTCTTCAGCTGCCGGCAATGCCACGAATCCCAAAATCAGCGGGAAAAGTATCAGCGTGCCGACCGCTATTCCGACAAAAATTTTCCAGCGGTTGACGAAATATCTTGCCACGAAAATTGCTATCGGGATCATAGCGGGCAAGGTGTAAGTTATATATTTTGTCGCGCAGAGTTGGAAGAAAATTATTACCGTCGCCGCCCAGACGATTAAAAATTTTTCGTGAGCGTCGAAAGTCGGCAAGCGTCCTTCCTCAACGAAAAGTTCTGCGCGTCGGAAAAATTTTTTTATCGCGGCGGATATCAGCGGAATTGACCACGGGAAAAATCCTATCGCCGAAATCAGCAAGTAATAATACCATACATCGGTTTTGGGATATTCCGAAACTGTCGCCCGCAAGAAATTATGCACGCCCAAAAAATTTTCAACGAACTCCATGC
Source organism: Selenomonadaceae bacterium (assembly GCA_017427545.1). Lineage (GTDB taxonomy): Bacteria > Bacillota > Negativicutes > Selenomonadales > Selenomonadaceae > Quinella. Next base: position 14,274 of record JAFRSO010000026.1, on the reverse strand, counting down.
CGTGAATCAGCGTCATCGGCAAATACCAAATTGCCACAATCGCCGCGAACACTAAAAAATTTTTTACGCGGAAGAGTTTCTTCAAATGTCGAAAGTCGCCCTGCCACGCCAAGAAAATTAAAATTATCAGTCCGGGCAAGAAAAATCCTATCGGGCCTTTCGTTAAGACCGCCACTCCCGACGCCGCAAACGATATTAAATACAGCCGCGGATTGTTTGCTTGATAGCCGAGGAAAAATGTTATCAGCGTGAGTGAAAACATTACCAACAGCGTCATATCGGTTATCACGGCGTGCGCGAGGTACCAATACTCCAGCGAAGTTGCAAGCAATATTGCCGCCGCGAATCCGATTTTCTGATTGTAGAGTTTTGTCCCGAAAAAATACGTTATCAGCAATCCGAGCGTCGCGAAGACTGCCGGAAAAAATCTTGATGCGAATTCTCCGACGCCGAAAATTTTGTACGCAACCAAAAGTTCCCAATAAAACATTATCGGCTTGTCGAACCAAAAATCACCGTAAATGCGTGGCGATAACCAATCCCCCGCCGCTAACATTTCTTTTGCCGTCAAGACGTAAACCGATTCGGTCGGGTCGGTTATCGGGATTAGCCAGCTTCCAAAAAAAAATAGAATTAATGAAACGATTAGCAGAAATAAAACATTTACCACGGCACAAACTCCCAATGAACTTCCAATTTTTTACGCTTGCCGCGCCAACGAAGAACCGCCTGCGAGCAATGCAAATCATGATACCAATAATAATCCACGTCTTCAAGGCGACTTTTATCGGCGTCCCATTTCGCACCGATAACGATACGATCTTTCGGTGTCAACCAATAACTCACACCCGTTTGAAATTTTTTCGAGTAATCGTCAACATCGTAATTAAACAGCGAGTTGGTCGAATTATTTTTATCATAGGAGAAGCCGATATAAGCCGCAAGTCTGTCGTCGAACTCACTGCCCAGCAAAATTCCATAGCTTGAGCCCTTGACGGTCGAATTGCCGGATCTATTATTTTTAGCCTCGTCCTTAGTGATTTTGTAGCCGGTGTCGAGGAACAAAAAATATTTCCCCATGATAATCGGGTCGTGGAATAATTTAAATTCGTACTCTTGATGCGTGCTGGCAACGTTATTTTGCCGCCAATGACCAATCTCGCCCTCAATCTTATAACTCAACGGCAACGCGTTCCCCAAATGCTTACTGTAAACAATATCCAGCGACGGTTCCTTTTGAATCCAACGCGCATCACTGTCATCATAAAAACCATACTTAAGCCAGGCGTGAACATTGCGGTTGCCGTAAGCCAATTCGGCCTTACTGCGGAAGCCTTTTTTAGTCTCAATGTACGCGCCGATAAGCAAATCAAGATGTTTCATGAGCGGGATTTCAAAATTATCCCGAATATAAACGCCGTGATCTGAATTGTAGCCGACGCGCGGGAAATAATTTTGCTCCTTCTCCTCCATGCTGCGTTCCTCATAAGCCTTGGTGCCGACGACTTTATTTTTAATCCAAAACTTGACGTTGTACATGCGGATAACTTGCTCCGGCCAAATTTCCATGCGCTCCGCACTCAAATGATAATCGGGAGACTTCGCGCCGCATTTAGTCTGCGTGCCGTCATAAACGACAATGTGATCAGGGTAAAATTCAAACCGCTTGCCCGTCAAATAATATTCGCCTGCCTTACCGTTAGCCGCGCCCATAGTGCCGGTCTTCGTGCCGTAATTGTAAACAGTTTTGTAGCCGTCGAGAGTGACACGCGGCGCGCCTTCCATCAGCTGAAGGAAATGCCCTCTGTCTTCGACGCGAACAACTTGCTCTTTGACATTGCCCGTAGCCTCTTCACTTTGGAAACGATAGCCTTCAAGCTGAATTATATCGACCTTCCCCGTGGCAATGAATTCACCGCTGCCGGAATAGTAAACCAAATCATCGCCTTCAAAGACTGCGGGTATCGGGTCACCGTCGTGATATTCATGCGGAAGATTTTCTATCGCCGTGTCAATGTCCATCAATAATTTTTCTTGCTCTTCAGTCAACTGTTTTTCGCGAGCCTCACGTCGCCGATTTTCTATGTAGTCGAAAAGCCCCGTGCCCGTGTCAGATTTTGCCTCGTAAACAGCTTCCGCCGTCGACGTAAGAAAAAGTGCTGCACATACGACGCCCAAAAATTTTTTCATCATCATTCCTCGTCAATTATCTCAATAACTTCTCCGTCGTAACCGTCAAGAGTTTTACCTTCGTCGGGACGCGGCTCAACATTCGATTGTTCAGGCGGCGCAGGTGTCGAAGGCGTTGTAGGCGTTGAAGGCGTTGCAGGTGTTGAAGGTGCGGGAGGTTCAGGATCAACGCGCTCAATTATCGGTTCGGGTTCAGTTGCAGGCGGTGTAGTCGGTTCAGTAACGGGCGGTTCAGTCACAGTCAATTTCGGTTCAGGCGGCGGCGGAGTGATATTCATCTCGTCTTCGGAAAGCCCACCGTTGTTGAAAGTGTTGCCGGTACCCTCTTGAACTTTGACGCCGTAAACGACAATCGGCGATTTAATCTGAACGTAAAGTTCAATGCCCGCGGGAAGGTCGATATTTTTTCCGCGGACGAAAATTTCTTCAATGCCGCTGTTCTTGCCGGAAAAAGTTTGTCCCAACAAGCTCAAGCCGCGTGCCATCGATTTGGCATTCATCTCGTCAATCGCCTCAATGCCCGTGAAAACTTTGACATCTTGACCGTCAATCGCCTTGATCGTGTTAAAGTCAATTTCGATTTTGCCGTTGCTGAAAATATTTTTTGCGCGGTGGACATTCGTGACAGTGCCCTCACCCGGTAAACCATTTGCAAAAACTAAGCTGCCGTCAACAAAAACATCTTCCGCAACTTTTATCGGAATAATATCGCCCTCTTGAAGAACTTTTGAGCCGACAGGTACGGTCGTCACGACTTTAACCAGCAAATTCGTCGGAATCGGCACTTGGACAATCGGTAAAATTTCTTCGCCGAAAGATTCTTTGGCAAGCTTGCTGATTCTCTCGCTGAAAGTTCCTTCGCTGACTTTGCCCAAAATCATATTTTCCAAGACCGTGAGCCGACTGTCAATGCCGCCGCTCGCAACCTCGTGATTGACATTCCACTCAAGCGCGTTAATCTTCGCCAAAAGTGAAGGTTCGGTTTCATTTTCGTAAAGGGCGGAATATATCGTATCAATTCGGGAATTCATGTTGCCCGCAGTATTTTCGCCGTTGTAACTTTTTTCAAGGCGGCTGATTCTGTCGAGGATTGCGCCACTTTGCTCCGTGCCGTAAGTATCGATTTCAATTTTGGCAAGCTTGGCGTTAGCTGACTCCTCCGGTGCCGCATTGCAGACTATTGACGCGGAAAAAATCATCGACGCCGCCAATGCCCCGCAAAAAATTTTCTTCCAATTCATTACAATTCCCTCCGCGTTTAAGCTTTGAACTTTTAGCAGATTATAACAGGTATCAGCTGATTTCTGCAACGCCTTGAAAAATTTCTTGTCGCGGTATAAAATTCTCATACTTTCTTTTATGATTGTATTCTACTTTTTCTTTGCGCGTCCAAAGAAAAAGTAGCAAAAAGAAAGGACGCCTCGCAGGGGCGTTGACCACTCATGATTTTAACGTTGCGATTACCCGCAAGCATTCATTGCCCGCAGACTTCGCATCACGCTCAGTGCGCGGGCTTAGCCGTCATCCTTGACGGCTTCTAAAAATATTGCATATTGAACATAATGAACATAAAATTTTTTGTGAGGTAAACAGATGGCTTATGTTAAACTCCTGGACACCGCCACGATAAATAAAATTGCGGCGGGTGAAGTTGTCGAACGTCCCGCCTCATGCGTCAAGGAACTTGTGGAAAATTCAATCGACGCGGGCGCAAGTCGTATCGAAATTGAAATTCAAAATGGCGGCAAAGCTCTGATTCGTGTGACGGATAATGGCGCGGGTATGAATCGTGAAGACGCCGCACTTGCCGTGAAACGTCACGCTACCAGTAAACTTGTCAAGGCCGCCGATTTGCAAAATATTTCTACGCTGGGATTCAGGGGAGAAGCTCTTCCGACGATTGCCGCAGTGTCGAAGTTCACGTTGCAGACGCGCCGCGCTGATGATGAACTCGGCACGAAAATTATCATTGACGGCGGAAAAGTTCAAGATACTCACGAGGTCGGCTGCAATGTCGGGACGACGGTTTTGGTTGAGGATTTATTTTTCAACACGCCTGCGCGATTAAAATTCCTCAAGGCGACTCCGACTGAAGCCAATAAAATTAATGACTTTCTGGTTAAGCTTGCATTGAGCCGCCCCAATATCGCGTTCAGATTCATCAACGGCAACCGCATTGCATTGGCGACACCCGGCAACGGAAATTTGACGGACACATTGAGCGCGATTTACGGTACGGAACTTACAGACTCGCTGCTGACGATTAACCATGACGAATCAAATTTGAAACTCACGGGATATGTCACCAAGCCGAATATTTTAAAAAGTTATCGCAGTTGGCAAACATTTATCGTCAACGGGCGCATCGTTGAGAATCGCACAATCTCAAAGGCAGTCGACGAGGCGTATAAATCGCTGATTCCGAAAACGGGCTTTCCGCTGGCAATCGTGATAATCGAAGTGCCGCAAAATTCAATCGACGTGAACGTTCACCCGCAGAAGATTGAAATAAAATTCGAGGACGAGGGGAAAATTTTTAAGGCGGTCTATTATTCGGTTCGAGAGGCGGTCGAGGGTAAAGCCAAAGTTTTCGAGGGCAAGGTTGAGGCGGTCGAACATGACTTGACGGAAGTTGCCGCCGCACCTGAAACGCCGCATTTCGAGCAGCTGAATTTGATCGATGAATTTCAAGAGCCGCCGCCTAAAAAAAATTCCGAACGTAAGAAAAAACCTCAAGACGATTTTGACTTGGAAAAAGTTTTGACGAAATTAGAATCACGGAACACACCGCCAAATCAATTAGGAATTAGGAATGAGGAATTAGGAATTGGGGTGAAAGCGGCTGTCAAAAAATCCGAACCTGTCAAAAAATCCGAGCCTGTTGAAAAACCTAAGCTTGAACTTGAGCCGATTGGACAAGTGGCGCGATGTTATATCGTGGCGCAGGGCGGAAAAAATTTGTATATCGTCGACCAGCATGCCGCGCATGAAAGAATTTTATTCGACAGGTTGAGCGGCTACGCGGAAAAAATTCCTTCGCAGGGATTGTTGATTCATCTCGTCATGAAATTTGATTCGCGGGAGGCGGAGCTGATTGAAAAAAATTCGGCACTCTTCGCGGAGTTGGGATTCACATTGGAGCCGAGCGGTCAAAATGAATTTCGATTGACGGCAATACCGGTTGACGCCGCCGACACTGACGCAGAAAATCTTTTCCGAGGAATTTTGGCGGAAATTTTCAACGGCGTGAACGATGCGGAAGACATTGCCAAAAAAATTCGTCAATCGGTTTTGGCAACGACAGCTTGCAAGGCGGCAATCAAGGCCGGTCAAGAACTCAACCTTCAGCAAATGGAAATTCTGCTAAAAGAACTTTCAGCGACTGCTCATCCTCACACATGCCCGCATGGTCGGCCGACGATTATAAAATTTTCAACCGGCGACCTTGCTAAAATGTTCAAACGAACTTGAAAAAATTTTTCCCGACGTTCAAACGTTGGGGATTTTTTTTGCCTCAAAAGGATTTTTGCCAAGCGCGTCAAAATATTCTGCTAGCGTATGGAAGGAGTGTTTAAAATGAAAGTTCTGCTTATAAACGGTTCCCCCAAAGCTGACGGCAATACGGCTGTTGCCCTCAACGAGATGATTAAAGTTTTTGAGGCGGAAGGCATCGAGACGAATTATTTCCACATCGGCAACAAAGCTGTCCGCGGCTGCATGGCGTGCCAGAAATGTTTTGAAATCGGTCATTGCGCCATTAACGATATTGTCAACGAGATTGCGCCGATTTTCATGGAGTCGGACGGCTTCGTAATCGGTGCGCCGGTTTATTTTGCCTCACCCAACGGCACGGCTCTTGCATTTCTTGACAGACTTTTTTACAGCACATTCACGCAGGACAAAACCGGTAAAGTCGGCGCGGGCGTAGTGGTTGCACGTCGCGGAGGATGCTCTGCCGCTTACGACGTGTTCAACAAATATTTCGGCAACACGGGCATGACGATTGCCACAAGTCAATATTGGAATATGGTTTACGGCATGAATCCCGGCGAGGCTGTTCAAGACATTGAAGGCTTGCAGACAATGCGAACTCTTGCCCGCAACATGACTTTTCTTATGAGGTCAATCGCGCTTGGCAAAGAAAAATTCGGCTTGCCTGAAGTTGAACCTTGGACGCCGACGCATTTTATCAGATGAAAATTTTTCGTCCGACTTACGTAAAAGATTTCAAGTGCGACGGCAAAACTTGCGGCTCAAGATGTTGTCGGGACTGGCGGATTTTTTTGGACGAGGAGGCGCGGGAAAAATTCTTGCGTCTCCCCGCCAATGACTACACGGAAATTTTCCGCCTTGTCGATGAGGACGCGCAAGCCTTCAAGATGAAACCTTCGGGGGCATGTCCTTTCCTCGACGAAAATTTTTTGTGCCGACTGCAAATCAAACATGGCGAAGAATTTTTGCCGGCAATATGTCAAAGTTTCCCGCGAGTGACTTACAAACTCGGCGAAGAAATTTTTTCGCAATCAATGACGCTGACTTGTCCGGTAGCGGCGATTTTAATTCTCCTGCGCGCTGAACCGATTGATTTTGAAGTCGTCGACACGCTCAAGGCGCGGCAAGTTTTCGACTTCACGGCGAGAATTTCTGTCGCGGAAAAATTTTTGGACACTCAACGGGCGGCGATAAAAATTTTACAGCGACGAGAATTTTCACTGAATCGACGATTGGCGGAGCTGTGTAAATTTTTCGGGGAGGAGAATTTTGCCGACTTCGACGCGAAGAATCACGCATTGACGTTGGCTGAAATTTTCGGTGAGACTTACGACGCCGCTTTGTCTGCCGAAAAAAAATCTCAACTTGCTACGGCTTATCTTGCACACAGGGAAAATATTTTGCCGAAGATCCGAGAAAAATTTTCCGTCGTGCTGGAGAATTATCTGGTCAATGAATTTTTTATGCGGTGCTATCCCAACGCGTTCAGTGGCGACGAGAAATTTAATTGTCGAGTGTTCGTGACGACTTATCGGGCGATTGAGTTTGCAGCGGTCTTGACGACAATATCACGGACGCGATTGACTTTGGAAGATTTTTTGGAAATGCTCTGTGCACTCAACGACAAACTTGATCACAGTCGCGGCGGCATGGAGGCGATTAAAAATTTTGCCGCATCTCACGACGCAGAAGTTTTCTGTTCGATGATGATTGAATTGTAGGAACTAGGAACTAGTTTTTACTAATCCCTAATCTCTACTAGTTCCCAGTTCCTATTTACTAGTTCCTAAAAGAGGTGATTGCTATGAAAGAAATTTTGGAATTGTTGGAGCACAACGCCCGCTTGTCGACAGGTGAGTTGGCGTCAATGTTGCAAAAGTCGGAGTACGAAATCGAAAAGGAAATTGCCGTGCTGGAGAAGGAAAAAATTATCCTGTCTTACGGCGCACTGATTAACTGGGAAAAATTCGGCGACGACAACGTTACGGCGGTAATTGAAATTAATTTGACGCCTCAACGTGAAGTCGGCTTCGACGCCATTGCCGAAAGAATTTACCGCTTCGACGAGGTGCGCACGGTTTATCTGATGAGCGGCAACTTCGACTTGCTTGTTATCATCGAGGGCAAATCACTCAAGGACGTTGCAAATTTCGTGGCGACGAGACTTGCGCCGATTGAAGGCGTTACGCAGACGCGAAGTCATTTCATGTTGAAGGCGTATAAAAAAGACGGCGTGATTATGGAAGATGATGACCGTGATCGCAGGTTGGTGGTTGCGCCATGACGTGGCAAGTTAAGCTGTCGAATTCTGTTAAAGCCGTTGCGCCGAGTGGTATAAGAAAATTTTTTGACATTGCGGCGAAAATGCAGGACGTTATATCTTTGGGAGTGGGTGAGCCGGATTTTGTGACGCCCTGGCCGATTCGTGAAAGTTGCGTTTACGGTTTGGAGCGCGGTTACACCAGCTACACTGCCAATCGCGGCATGTTGAAGTTGCGCGAGGAAATTGCCAATCACTATCGCGAAAAATTCAACTTGAGCTACGACGTTGACACGGAAATTTTGGTGACAGTCGGCGTGAGTGAGGCGTTGGATTTGGCGTTGCGAGCAATCCTAAATCCCGGCGATGAAGTTTTGATTCCCGAACCCTGTTACGTCTCCTATCAAGCGTGCACTTTTATGGCGAACGGCGTACCCGTCAGCGTCCCCGCGAAGATTGAAAACGAATTCCGAATTACGCCCGAAGAGTTGGAACCGTTCGTCACGGACAAGACCAAGGCAATTTTAATCGGCTACCCGAACAATCCGACGGGTGCGATTATGGAACGCGACGATCTGTTGAAAATTGCGGACTTCGCGGAAGCTAATGACTTGATTGTTATATCCGACGAAATTTACGGCGATTTGACTTATGGCGGCGTCCATGAATGTTTTTCAACCCTGCCGAAGATGCGTGACAGGACGATTTTGCTGAACGGTTTCAGCAAGGCCTATGCAATGACGGGCTGGCGAATCGGTTACGCCTTGAGCAATCCTGACTTTATCGCGGCGATGACGAAAATTCATCAATATACAATTCTCTGTGCGCCGATAACTGCACAGATGGCGGCAGTCGAGGCTCTCAAGCGCGGCGAAAAGTATATGAAAAAAATGGTCGCCGATTATGACAGACGACGCCATTTGATTTACGAAGGCTTCAAGACTTTGGGCTTGGACAGTTTCGAGCCGCGCGGAGCTTTTTACATTTTCCCGAACATCACGTCAAGCGGTTTAAATTCGGAGGTCTTTGCCGAAAAATTGATTAAAGCCGAACACGTCGCACTTGTCCCCGGCACAGCTTTCGGCAAATGCGGCGCGGGGCATGTTCGGTGCTCCTACGCCACGAGCATTGATAAAATTTCCGAGGCGTTGAATCGTATCGAACACTTTTTGAAGGCGCACAAATAATGGACAATAACGAACTTTATGCACAGGCTTTTCAAGAATACAGATCACAAAATTACGACGCGGCGTTGAGAATTTTGGACGAACTGAAAATCTTAGATCCGAATTACAAAAGTGCTTATTCGTTGGAATCTCTTATTTGGCATGCGGTCGGCAACCCTGTCAAAGAATTTTATGCATGTGAAAAATTATTGCCGCTCCTTAGATTTTCTTCGCCCAAAGAAAAAAATTTTTCTTCCGACATTTTCTATAATATAGGAGCAGCTTGTACAAATTTATCTTTATACAAAGAAGCTTATGAATTTCATCGTTTATCAGTGAATTTTACAGATGATGAAAAGAAAGCTCTTGATTTAACATCAGTTATAATTTTTCTGATGAATTTTTCGGAAGAATTTTCAGCTGCCGACTTCCACGAATGCTATAACGAGTGCAAAAAATATCTTTTAAAAATGGGGATTAGTCCCTTCCCGAAACGATTTTATAATAATAAAAAAATTCGCATAGGGTTTTTGTCCGCTGACTTTAACAATCACCCTGTTATAAATTGGTCATGGGCACTGTTGACGAAGCTTGATAAAAATCTTTTCGAGATATTTTTTTACTCAAGCAGCAAGAGTTCAGACCACGTTACAAATCATTTACGCTCGGTTGCTGACGGCTGGCGCGATATTTTTGACTTGACGGACGAGGACGCTGCCACAATCATTCGCAACGATGAAATTGATATACTCTTCGACTTGAGCGGTCACACGTCCGATAATCGGCTCCGAGTCGCGGCATATCAGCCTGCCTCTGTCCAAATTTCGGGTATCGGCTACATGAACAGCACCGGCCTTGATTGCTTCGATTATTTTTTGTCGGACGTTTATTGCGCGGATAATGCAGCGGCTATGAACGAATATTTTTGCGAGAAGATTATCAAAATGCCGCACAGTCATATTTGCTACGAATCGTCCGTCAACATTGAACCCGCCGCCAATCCTCCGTGCATAAAAAATAATTTCGTGACTTTCGGCTGTTTTAACAGATTTAACAAGATTACCGATACGATATTGGCGACGTGGAAAAAAATTCTCGACGCCGTGCCGAACAGCCGACTGATTTTCAAGCACACAATCTTCGACACTGCGGACGGGAAAAATTTTGTCTGCGAACGATTGAAAAATTTAGGCTTGGATTTGTCTCGAATTGAAATGCGCAAAGCCAATTATAAGTGGAGTACCGGCTCAAAAAATATTTGGCTTAATGATTACGATGACATTGATATTGCACTGGACACTTTCCCCTATACCGGCGGCGTCACGACTTGCGAGGCTCTGTATATGGGCGTGCCCGTCATCAGTCTTTACGGCGGCAGGCATGGTACACGCTTCGGACTTAGCATTTTAAGCAACGTCGGACTCAATGAACTTGCGGTTGATTCTTATGATGAATATATTAAGCGTGCAGTGGCTTTGGCGAGTGATTGGGAGTTGTTGAAAATTCTGCGGAGAAATTTGCGGACGATGATGAAAAAATCTCCTCTTATGGACGCTGAAGGATATGTCCGCGACATTGAAAAAGTTTTTATTAAAATTCTCAACGATGAACGGGAAAAATTTTTGAACGGGTGATTTTTTTGAGCGGCGAAAGTTTTTTGACACGGCTAAAAAATTTTTTCAAGGCTGATGTTAGCGAAGTCGTCGGCGCATATTTTGACGGGGAAAAAATTTTTGTCGTGCGATTGACGGAAGAATTTGAGGTTGTCGAGGTTGAGGCGGAAGGTTTTGAGGTTGAACAGCTTGCCGAAAAAATTTCGCTAACGTGTCGTGAAAAGGGCTGGAAAACTTCCGCAGTCGGATTTTGTCTTCAAGATGATGACGCCGTAACTTTTCAGACAGGAGTCGACAATCTTCCGCCAAAAGAAATTCCGTCCTTCATCAAAAGTTGGGCAGTCGCGCAGGCAGAAGCTGAAGCTGATGCTGATGCAATGTTTTCTTCCACGTCGGTCGGCGAAGAACTTTGGATGGAAACTTTGTCGCGGAAACGTGCTGAAGAATTTGTTGCGGTGTGGGAAAAATTCGGCATGAAATTGCGCGCCCTGTCAATCATGCCGCCGGATTTGTTGCGAAAAAATCAACCCGTCGACAAAGCAAAATTCATAGCAGAAATTATCCGCGAAGATAAATCACCGAACTTTTTGGCGACGCGAGGCAGTTCACTCAATCTGAAAAAAATTTCTTACGCGGTGGCGGCAATTTTTTTAATCGTCCTGCTCGGCTTGTCGACAAAAATTTTTCTGGAATATAGAACGGCCTCAATCAATCTCGACGCGGCAAAAAATTCTGTCGCCGAATTTCAAGACGACCTTGCCTTAAAAAAAAATCTCGACGAAAATATTTCCGAACTTCACCGGCTGAACGAAATTTGCGCTGCTCAAGATGTCTCCACGACGAAATTTAATCTTCTGCTCAATCTCGGAAAAATTTCGGGCGAAGACGTTCACTTGACGGAAATTCGCCTTGAGGAAAATTCTTTAGAGCTTGAAGGTGTCGCAGATAAGCCCGACGCTGTAAAATCTTACCTCGGACGCGTGAAAAATTCCGTCGCCCAAAATGCTCGTCTGGAAAATTCTTCCGAACGTGAGGACGGTGAAATTGCTTTCAAAATTCGTGCCGCGCTGTAAAAAAAATTCCCCGCAAAAATCGACGAGGGATTTTTTTTTGCCGCAACCTGTTGTATAATCTTGAAAAAATTGGGAGGCGATGTCATGACGAAAAAAATTTTCCTGCTTTGCTTGACGATATTACTTGTCATGCAGGGCGCGGCTTCGGCTAAGAAAACCGAATTGGCCGAAGAGGATCGCATAAAAGTTGCAATCGAGGTTATGGATCATTCACGCTACAAGGAGCTTGATACCGCAACGAATTTGGAAAATTTCTTGAATGAAAAGCTTGTCGAGAAAAATCTTATAACCGTCATCAACACGAAACCTGACAATGAAATTCCCGCCGAAGAAATTAAGCCGTTCGATGAAAATGTTCCGGTTGAAAACTCTTCCGACGAAATTAAATCGACTGACGCGGAAGTTCCTGCCGATCCCCCTGCCGCAAAAATCGGAGAGCTGTTGACTTTCGGCGCGATTGAATTACCGCAACATGGCACCATTCCCGAAAATTTTGACGGGGATTTATATAAAAATGCGGGCGTTGATTATGTCATTCGCTGTGAGGTTTTGGGACTGGGCACGTCGCAGGTTGAGGATAAAACTATCGGGACGATTTTTAACTTGGTGGGCGCAACTTTATCTTTTTCCGGCAACGGCTCAAGCAGTCGTGATAAAACTTTGCGCCGCGTCGGAACGGGTATCGGTCTCGGCGGCTTCATTCAAACGAAACGCACTGCGTTAAATGCCGTCGTCAACATGCAATTTATCAGCGTGGAGAGCGGCGAAATCCTTTGGGAGAAAAATTTTATCGGGCAGGCGGTCAGACATCACAAGCCCAGGAAAGGTTACAGCGACGTTTGGACGGAGGCTTATCTTGAGTCCGTCGAAGATTCTGCAAAACGCATTTCCAAGCGCGTGAACAAATACGTCGACAAAGTTATCATTCAAGGCAAAAGTGACAAAGATTTTCAGCCCAATGTTAATATCGGCGGTTTTGTCGGCGGAAAATTCAGCGGAAAACTTTTCTGACGGAGAATTCAGTTGAGAAAATTTTTTGCGGCGACGATTTTAATTTTGCTGACGGGCACGGCTTCTGCTCAAGAAAATTCTCCCGAAGTCGACCGGGGCATTGCAAGTATCAAAAAGAAAAGTTTCGACTTCACGACGGAGGCAAGATTTTTCGCCCCGAACTTGAACGCCTACATTAAATCCGACAACTTCCAATTCAACGGCGGACGCGTCGATCTTCGTGACGATTTGAATTTCACGAGGGGCAATGCTCCCGAAATTATCTTCAAGTACAAAAATTTTTCGGTGGATTGGTTGCACCTTCACGGCGCGGGCAAAAGTTACATTGACGGCACGATTAATTTTGGCGGGAAAAATTTTAGCGGTCGGCTCAAGTCGCGAAGTGATATTCATTTCGTCAAGCTCAAATTCGACAGGAAAATTTTTTCGCTGATGGGCACGGGCGTTGATTGGAACGTTGCATTAAATGCTTTAAACTGGAGAGGTTCGACACGCGGTGAAAATTCTGCTACAAAAAATTATTTCGCAGTCCTGCCGAGCGTCGGAATAAATTTTTACATGAGGATTCGCCCGCGCCTTGACATTTACGCGCAATTTTCCGGCTTGCCACTGGGAAATAATTGCCACTTCTCTGATTTCGAGTCGGGCATAAAATATTTCCCGCAAAAAAATTTTTCATTGAGTGCGGGCTGGCGACGAATTGATTTCAAATTGCGGCGCGGTGACGACTTCGGAAAATTTGTTTTAAACGGCCCATTCGCGAGCATTCGTTACGACTTTTAGAAATTTAAAAGCGGCTCTGATTAATCGGAACCGCTTAATTTTATTTTGACGAAAATTTTTCCCGTTCATCGTTGAGTATTTTGACAAAAGCTTTTTCAATGTCACGGACGTAACCTTCCGAATCCATGAGAGGAGATTTCTTCATCATCGTCCGCAAAGTTCTTCGCAGAATCGTCAACAATTCCCAATCGCCCGCCAAAGCTACTGCGCGCTTAATATATTCGTCATAAGAATCAACCGCAAGTTCGTAAAGCCCGACATTATTTAAAATGCTCAAGCCGAAGCGTGTACCATGCCTGTCGCCGTAAAGACTTATGACCGGCACTCCCATATAAATTGCTTCACAAGTCGTGACGCCGCCGGTATAGGGGAAAGTGTCCAGGGCAATATCAATGTCGGCATATTCGGCAAGATGATTTTTTGAAAAGCCGCGCATTTCCACTCGTGCAAGGTCAAAGCCTAAATTTTTTAAGCGTTCGCAGACAAAATTTTTCCCGTCAGCAGTGTTGAAGATTTTGTGCTTGAGGAGCAGTCGGCTGTTCGATACGGCGTCCAAAATTTTTTTCCACGCCGTCAACATTGAATCCGTCATTTTCCGAAACTGATTAAAACTCCCGAAAGTCACGAATTTATTTTTGATGCACGGGGGATAATAGGCCGGCTCAATTTTTTGCGTCAATTCGTAG
>JAFRSO010000004.1 GCA_017427545.1 Selenomonadaceae bacterium | reverse complement strand
TTAGCGTCGTGCATGACCCCTTACCGTTTACGGTTTTGTAACGATATAGCGACCGACTTCGTCATGCACATATTTAGCGTCGTGCATGACCCCTTACCGTTTACGGTTTTGTAACCTTTAGCTTTGCTAAGGGTAAGATCATCTCTAAGGTCGTGCATGACCCCTTACCGTTTACGGTTTTGTAACCTGCATCCGAAGCTGTTCATCAACGCTGCATAATCAATAGTCGTGCATGACCCCTTACCGTTTACGGTTTTGTAACACTGCGGAGTCGTACCAGTCAGGATAGTCGGAGAACGTCGTGCATGACCCCTTACCGTTTACGGTTTTGTAACGCAGGTAAAACGTCAGTATCGTTGGGCGAAGTATCAAAGTCGTGCATGACCCCTTACCGTTTACGGTTTTGTAACTCGAATCTTTGCCTTTGATTCTGTTGAGGTTGACGCTGAGATTGAGGTCGTGCATGACCCCTTACCGTTTACGGTTTTGTAACCAGGTTAACCTTCTCTCCGTTGATATCACACGTAGTCAAGTCGTGCATGACCCCTTACCGCTTGCGGTCTTCAGGAAAATAAAAAGCACCTCTCCATTGCGGGAAGTGCTTTTTTGTGTTAGATTATTGGCGGGGGGCGAACGATGAGAAAAATTTTTATCAATCACACGAATCACCCGGCGGCACGTTGGAGTGCGGAGCAAATTTCAGCGGCGAGAGTTTACGGCGAGATTGTGGACGTGGCATTTCCCGCAGTCAACGCAGCGGCTACTACTCAAGAAGTCCGCGAGCTGGTTCAAAACAACCTCAAGAAAATTTTGGAGTTGGAGCCGGCAATCGTGTTGTGCCAAGGAGAATTCAACTATACATTTGCAATGGTCGAAGAGCTGAAGAAATTGGGCGTTAAAGTCGTGGCGGCAACGTCGGAGCGCGTGGCCGTCGAAGAAATTTTATCTGACGGTTCGACGCGGCAAATTTCCACTTTTCGATTTGTGCAGTTCAGGGAATATTGATTATGGCAAAAAATATCATGCTGGCGTTCGTCAGTCCGGTAAATGCGCGTTCATTGAGCGAGCCGATAAATTATCCCGACGTGCAAGGGCGACCGTATACAGCAATACAAACCAACGAATCGGCGATAATTTGCGTCGAAAGGATGCTGGGCGAAGATAATTCACTGGCGAAGATTTTTTTAATTGCAAGCGATTTCGTGAAGGTAAAGAAAGTTCCGCCCGAAAATGAATTTGGCGACGTGACGCATTTGGAATTTTTAAAGCGGCGAGTGGTCAAGGAATGTCCGCAACTGGCAGGGAAATTTTCGACAGAAGATTATTCGGAAGAGGGCACCGGCTCGACAAAACTTGAAATGAACATATTGCAGACGGCGCGAATAGCTGACGCGGTTATGGATTTTGCAAAAAGTCATGTCGCCGAGAAAATCACAGTTCATGCTGACATGACGGGCGGTTTTCGGCACACTTCAATGTTTATGCTGTCGATAATTCAGCTGTTGAAATATCGCGGCGTGGAAATAGGCGAAATCCTTTACTCCGAACCGACGAGCCGCGTCATTTATCGCATGACGGAAATTGAGCGCATGTTTTCATTAATCACGGGCGCGGACGAGTTTGTAAAATTCGGGAGCGTGGAGGCGTTGCAAGAGTATTTCGGCAAAAATCCTCCGCAAGCAGTCAGACCGTTGCTTGAGGCGATGAATCGTTTTTCCGAGGCGATAAAAATTTGTCGAACGAGCGCGATAGAGTCCGAGTTGAAAAATCTTGGTCAGCACATTACAACATTTCGCGAGCACCCCGACAAAGATTTGAAGAGTGAACTTTTCGCGAAGATAATCGACACGATTGAGCAGGAGTACGGAATTTTAATCGACGGGGCGGAGCGTGCGGAAATAATTCGGTGGTGTATGCGGAAGGGTTTTTGGCAACAGGCGATGACGCTTTGTACAGAGTGGTTGCCGGAAGAAATTATTGCGCGGAAAATTTGCGTGCCGAAAGATTCTGTCGTCAAAAGAAATGCGGAGTTGGAAGGTCGCCCATTCGGCAGGAACTGGCAACAGCAATTTATCATTGCGTATCAGGGCGCGGACAGGCTTTCCAACAATGATGACGCGATTAAAGAGCTTTGCAAAAATATTCGTGACGTGCTGAAAAATTATCCGACAGTCAAGCCTTCCAAGGCAAATCATTTCGGCGAGCTGAAGAAATTTTTTGCGGAGTACAATGCGGGCAAATATGACTTTGAACGTTGCAGGCGCGGTAACTTGCCTGTTAATGCCTTCAAGAAAAAATTTCCGTGTCTTACTGCCGCGCTTCAAGCCATTTATGATGACCGCAAGAAAAATTTAAGTTACAGCAAAAATTTTAATCAATTTCTTCGGACGGTTGACTATGAAAGAATTCCGCCGATTATCGCGAACTTTCCCGGTGAAAAAATTTTTGAGCTGTTCAAAATCGACCGTGGAAATATACTGTCGGAAGATTTTGAGCCTGTCGATAAGTCGGAAAGTAAATGGGAGAATCGCGAGCAAACTTATCGTAAGATGTTCAAGAAAAATATTATCTGTTCCGACTTCGACAAGGAGACTGCCTTGAAATTTTTGCACGACTATTACGACCTTCGACGCGAACGCAATCAAGTCAATCACGCGAACGCTCAAGCCTCGAAGACCATTCCGGAATTGAAAACCATGATTGAAAATTATCTTGCCGCATTGGAGAAGCTGCCCGCCGATAAAATTAATCCCGTGAACGACTACGGAGAAGTTTCATGAACAAAAATCCGAAGATTCTCAACAAATTCAATCGCTCGCACGCGGGCTTGAGAAAATTTCTGCGGCTGGTATCTTACGGCTGCTATCACCGCAAACTTTTTTCACGCCACGACATCACGCCGCGCAGTTATGATGACTTCTTGCGGCAAGTAAGATTTTTCATTCCCGAAAAAAATTTGCAAGTGACGCGTCATGACAAGTGCTCATATTTCACATTCATCGGGGATTTTCGGCACGGCACAAAAAATTATTTCTACTCGTCATTTCTGCTCAAAACGCTACTGCCGGAACATTGCTTGCAAAAAATCATACTATTGCAAGTTTTGGAGGGCGCGGGACGTTTGACGACTTCCGAAATTTTGGAGCTGGCAGAGGATTTGGCGGCAGAGCATAATCCCGATTTTTTGGAAGCGGATTTGCCGCAAAGTTTTCGTCGCCGACTCAATGAACTTGCGGATTCGGGCTTGGTGTTCAAGACAGTGGCGACCAATAAAATTTTTTACGAAAAACTTTCCAATCCTCTCGAAGATCTTTCGGCGGACGAAGTGCAGATTTTGTATGACGCCTTGAAATTTTTCCGCAACACCGCGCCTGTCGGAACAGCGGGTTATTTTTTGTGCGACAGTCTTAAATTTCTTCAAGACGTTGCCGAACCTGCACGGGAAATTTTCCAATTCCGAAATAACAACTTCGCCCGAATTTTGGACGATGACATTTTGTTGACGATAACCGAAGCATTACGCCTTGGCAAAAAAATCGTGGTGGAACGCGAAAATCATGCGCCCATAATCGTCACGCCCTGCGCTGTCGAAACGGATTTTCTTTACAGCCGCCAATATCTCGTCGCCCTGCGTCAAAAGGAATTAATGCGGTTGCGCGTCGAGAAAATTACGGCAGTCAGACTTGTCAAAGACGTTGCAGAAAAAATTTCTCCGACGAATCAAAAGTTGCGTGAAGTTCGTTTGCTGGTGAAGTTCCAAAATTCAGAGGAGCGGCTGCTTCGCGAAAAACTTTTGACTGAAGAATTGCCTGCCCGAATTGTCGACGAGACTGCGGGAGAATTTATTTGCGTCATCGAAACGCCCGACCCGTTGCAAATTTATCCGCGTTTGTGGAAATTTCAACCGTGGGCAGAAATTTTGCCGGGCAAGGATGGACTTCGCGAAAGGATGCGCTGTGATGTGGAGGAGGTTTTGAAAAATTATGCGCAGCCTGTTTGACGACACAAAAAATCCGCTCTTCCGATTGCTTTGCCAAATCGTCAACGAAATTCATTCGGGGAAAAAAATTACGCGGCGTGAGATTTTAAACCGAATTTTTTCGTTGCCGGAATTCATTTACATTGAGGCACCGGAAAGATTGCGGGAAGAAAAAATTGTCGATACGCTGTTCAATTTCGACGACAATGATTTTGCCGAAGCACCTTCGGATAAAATTTTCTCCTTGCCGATGAGCAACACGGAATTAAATTGGTTGCGGGCAGTGCTGACAGATAAGGAAACGTCTTTTCTTTTGCCGGAAAAGCTTCGAGAAAAAATCTTGAGCCGCCTGGAAAAAATCCCGCCGCTTTACGAGAAAAATTTTCGGAGCAATTTTCGTGGCATGCAGAAGTCGGCAGGAGAAAAATTTTTTGACAGATTGTCGGTAATAGTCGAGGCGTTGCGGGCGCAACGTAAAATTTTCTGCGACGACAAAATCTTAACGCCTTGCCGATTGGAATACGACTTGGCGGCGGACAAATATTTTCTGATTGTTTGGTGTGAAGAGACGCGCTCTGTTGAAAAAATTTCCGTCGAGGCTTTGGGCACGGTGACTTTGAGCGAAGAATTTATCCCCGCCGATTGTGACGAGCTGTTGAAAAAATTTTATGCGGAAAATGTCGCGGAAGTTTCGCTTAAAGTTTGGAATACGCGCAACGCCGTTGAAAGATGTTTCGCGCTGTTCAGTTCCTTTGACAAAAAAGCCCGCTTGCAAGATGACGGCACGTATTTTTTGACGGTTAGCTACTGTCTGCTTGACGAGGAAGAGATTATCGAGAAAATTTTTTCCTTAGGCTCTGCAGCTACAGTCGTCGCGCCGAAAAGTTTTCGTGACCGAATAATCGAAAAGTTCACCGCCGTATCAATTAGGAACTAGAACTAGGTACTAGGGACTAGTTTTCTATTCCCTACTTTCTACTTTCTAAAAGTAAAGCTTGAATTTCTTTCAGGCCTTCGTTCATGACGGAGCGGAGTTTTTCGGCAGTCTTAAATTCGCCGTAATCTTCGCGGGCGTGAGCACTGTGATTGCGTTCGTCTTTTATGCGATAATATTTGTCGGCAATGCTCAAAAACGTTTCTGTCGGGACACTTACGGAAAATATATCCTCGACAAGCAGTTCATAAATTTTGTTGGCTTTCGGATAGTCACGCATCAATTTCATAAAGCCGCCACCGGAAAAATATTTCAGCGCGGTTGCGTTGGAAAGTTCGTTGTTCAAGAAGTGAGTGAGAATTTTTCTGCGCTTAAAACCTTTTTCTTCGGCGGAGAATTTTTCCGAAAGGGCATTGATAATTTCGCGAATCGGATCAAGTTCCGTTGCCGAAAGGTCAAGCAAAAGTTGCGGTTCATTAAAGATTTTTGCAAGCGTTTCAAATTGCAAGCAAAGTTCCGTCGTGTCAGTGCGATTGAGATTGAGCGGCGAAATTTTTTTGTTCAAAGCCGCAAGCCACTCGTCTAAGTCGAAAATTTTATCCTTGATTATTTGTCGCGCAGTAGCTTTTACGGATTGGGCGAAAGTTTCCCTTGCGTCGCTTAAAATATCGGCATTGGGAGCAACGTCGCTGAAAAGATAAAACCATCGATTCCGCCCCATAACGTCCTTGCCTGTGAGTTCGGCAAGTTTTTTTGATTCTGCTTCCGTCTGTGTGAGGATTTTATTTTCGCCGAGATATTCGGGGATTCGTTCGGTGTAAAGCGTCAAAGCTTGCTGCAAATAATCATTGTCCAAACACCAACGAATAACTTGCAAGTCATCCTTATCCCTTATGGCAATCAAATCGTGATAATTTTTGCGAATACGCCCGATTAGCCGCGCCATCAAAATATCTTCCACATCTTCGGACTCGTGCTTATCGAAATCGTGAACAGCGTCATGAAGTTCTTCGATTGCCTCGCGAAATTGCCCGTAATGACAAAGCTTTATCGACTCGGCGAAAGTTTTCATGGCGTCAAGAAGTTTTGTCAGCGGCGCGGAAAGTTTGTCGCGTTTACCATTGTAGTAAATATCCAACGCCTTGACGGAGCCGAAATTGACAAATTCTTCGACACCGGCAATCAGCTGGAAGAGATCGTAAACGTTTTGAATTTCTTCGACAGTGCCGGATTTTGTCGCGCCTTTGTAATTTGAGTAGAGAACTTTTCCGACCGTCATGCCGCTGTATTCCAAAAGTCGCGTTAATTCAAGCATCATCATGTTCACATGCCGCATACCGCCCGTCAAATCCACGTGCAGGGTAACTTCTTCGCCATCAGCAAATTTTTGGACGTGCCTTGCCATTTCCGCAATACTCTTGAGGTTATCGTTATCGGAGCCGTATTCATTGTAGTTAAAAACAAAACATTCCACTTCCGGCAAAAATTTTCTGAAACGTTCAAGGGAAAATTGCAAATGCGTTCGAGGTTTACCGTCCTCACCGCAATAGCCGACAATTTCACTGCGAACTTTTTTCGAGGCGAAGATAAAAATTTTGTCGAGCGGAAAATTTTTCGACAGATAACGGACGGCAGATTCATTGGTTGTTTGAGTGTTCTCGCCCTCAACATTTTCGTAGCGGGCTTCAGAGATTAAACCGTTATTCGTTTTCACGTCGCTCAAAAACAGGAGTAAAATATTTTTCATAAGAGCCTCCTTTGTAAGGAACTAGATCTAAAATACAAAATAACACGCTAAGGAATAGTTATTCAGCACACCCCAGTTTTATGATTTTATTTTAGTTGTTAATTTTCTTTAGAGCAATAGTATAACACAACCTAAATTAAAAACTCTCCAGCTGATATTTGCCGAAGAGTTTGATAGCGCGTTAAAATGTTCAATTATTTTTCCAGCCAATCACTCATGCCCAAATGCACGACGTATTCTTTGGCGCACTCGTAATAATGCATGGCCGAAGTCCTTAGGGCAACAATTTCATCGTCACGAAGGGCACGCATAATTTTTGCAGGATTTCCGAAAACCAGCGAGTTATTCGGAATTTTTTTGTATTGCGTGATGACAGTACCCGCGCCGATAATACAGTTGTTGCCGATTTCCGAATAGCCCAGAATTATCGAACCCATGCCAATCAAACAGTCATTGCCGATTGAGCGGCAGTGGATAATCGCGTTGTGGCCGACGGTGACATAATTGCCGATTTCGGTAGGAGTGTCGCCCATGACATGAACGGTGCAGTTGTCTTGAATGTTCGTGTAATTACCGATTCTCACGGGCTGAAAATCTCCGCGAACTGTGACTCCGAACCATATGCTTGAGCCCGCGCCGATTTCCACATCACCGACAACCGACGCACTTGGTGCAACGAAAACGTCCTTGGCGATCTTCGGCTGCTTACCTTTATATGGCAGAATGACCGGTTCCATTTCATACATCCTTTCTTTGTTAGGGATTAGGGCTAGGGAACAGGGAGCAGTAAAACCTAATCCCTAATCCCTAATCC
>JAFRSO010000025.1 GCA_017427545.1 Selenomonadaceae bacterium | reverse complement strand
CGTCGAGTTCAAATTTTGTCGTGCGATAACTCTCGCCGTTCGTCTCCGACGCCAAAAACTGCAGAATATTTCCCACGTTAAATCTTCCTTTTAATTTTTTACGAATATAACACACAATCGCGCTAAAATCAAAAAAGCCGCTCCAGCGAACAAAGATTATTCGTGAGCGGTAGTTTCGGAGATTATTTTCAAGCCTTAGAAGATTGAGCGGTAAATTTCGGCGATTTCTTCCTTAGTTACGTCGCGGGGGTTGCCGGGTGTGCAAGCATCTGCCAGAGCAGAAGCCGCTAAGAAGTCGATGTCCTCCGCCTTAACGCCCAATTCGGAAAGTTTGGTGGGAATGCCGACGTCCGCGCTGAGTTTGGCAACGGCGGCGATAGCGGCGGCACGATACTCCTCTTGCGTCATGTCATCAACGCCGGCAACACCCATGGCACGCGCAATTTCCCTGTAGCGTTCGCCGGTAGCAGGCGCGTTAAATTTCAGGACGGGCGCGAGCAGAATTGCGCAGGCGGTTCCGTGCGGAATATCGTAAACTGCGCTGAGCGGGTGCGCCATGGAGTGATCAATGCCCAAGCCGACGTTTGAAAAGCCCATGCCCGCGATATACTGACCGAGTGCCATCGCCTCACGACCGGCAGGGTCGCCTTTAACCGATTTGCGCAGGTTCTTGGAAATAATTTCAATCGCCTTGAGGTGAACCATATCGGTAAGTTCCCAAGCGGCTTTCGTGATGTAGCCTTCAATCGCGTGGACAAGGGCGTCCATGCCAGTTGCCGCGCAGAGTTTCGCTGGCATGGAGGCGCACATTTCCGAATCAACGACGGCGACAACGGGAATATCTTTCGGGTCGACGCAGACAAATTTGCGATTCTTTTCAACGTCGGTGATGACGTAGTTAATCGTGACCTCGGCGGCAGTGCCCGAAGTGGTGGAGACGGCGATAATCGGCAAGCATTTGTTCTTAGTCGGGGCGACGCCTTCAAGGGAGCGCACGTCAGCAAATTCCGGATTGGTCATGATAATCGCGATAGCTTTGCTCGTGTCGATAGCCGAGCCGCCGCCAACCGCAACGATTATGTCCGCGCCGCATTTTTTGCAGAACGCAACACCCGTTTGAACATTCTCGATTGTCGGGTTAGCTTTGATGTTGTCGTAAATCTCGAAGTCGACGCCTTCAGCCGCCAAAAGTTCAGTCACCTTGGTTGCGACTTTGAACTTGAGCAAGTCTTTGTCCGTGACGAGCATAACTTTTTTGCAGCCGCGATTTTTAATTTCCGCAGGGATTTCTTTAATCGCGCCCGGTCCGAAGTAAGAGGTTTCGTTCAAAATAATTCTGTTGACCATGATAACTCCTCCTAATAAAATGCACACATAAACTTTAGATATGATAACGTAAGCTGCCGTTTATTACAAGCCAATAAAAAAATTTCCCCCAGAGCAAATGACGGTTGAGATTTTTTTTGCTATTATGGCGGCAAAAATAATATGGGGCGAGTACATGAGACAACAAAAATATCTTTCGGTGACGGCGATGATAGCTTACTTGGCGTATATCGGCATGTTTATTCCGCTGTCGACGGATTTATATCTTCCCGCCTTGCCGGAAATGGGAAATTATTTTTCGGCGAGCGAGTTTTTAGTCGGGCTGACGCTGACGATTTTTTTCTTTACGTTCGCGGTGAGTATGGTGCTTTTCGGTCCATTGAGCGACAAATACGGGCGGCGACCGATTTTAATTTTCGGCGCGGCACTTTATACGGCGGCATCATTTTCTTGCGCGGTCTCGTCGAACATTTATTTTTTGCTGGCGGGCAGATTTTTTCAAGCGGTCGGTTCGGGCGCAGTCATCACAGTAGCGACGGCTCTGATTAAAGATTGTTTTCGCGGAAAAGTCATGCGGAAAATTTTGGCGATAACTCAAGCGTTGGGCGTAATCGCTCCGATGGTCGCGCCGCTCGTCGGAGGAATTTTGTTGACGTTCACCGATTGGCGCGGCTCGTTCTATTTGCTGACTGTTTTGGGGCTGATAAATTTAATCGTGGCATTTTTATTTTGCGAAACATTGCCCGAACACAAACGCTATCGCGGCGGAATTTTAAATTCGTTGACGCTGTTGGCTCAAGTCGCGCAGAGAAAATATTTCATGGCGGTGTTGATAATGTTCGCGTTCCTGTCTAAGCCGTACATGGCGTATTTGAGCGCGTCGTCATTCATCTACGTGGAATTTTTCTCGCTGACCGCGCAGGAGTACAGCTACTTTTTCGCGGTGAATTCGGCGGCGTCAATCGCGGGACCGATTTTATATCTGAAACTGAAAAATAATTTATCGAACGTGTCGATGTTGAAGCTGAGCTTTTTCGTGGCGTTGACGAGTAGCATTTTAGTTTTGAGCGTCGGGCAGTCAAGCGCAGTGACATTTTTGCTTAGCTTCCTGCCGTTCACGATGATTGGCGCGGTGGTTCGTCCGTTCTCCATGGAAATTTTGCTACTTGAATCAAAAGAAAATGTCGGGACAGCCGCCTCCGTAATAAATTTTGTCCCAACGCT
>JAFRSO010000024.1 GCA_017427545.1 Selenomonadaceae bacterium | reverse complement strand
TGGTGCTCGGCGACAGATAATTATTGACGACTTCGCCCTTACACATCGCGTCAATCATCACGGCAAGATTTTTTTCAGTCAGCGGCCACGGATTGTTATCGCCCCTGTTCCAAGTAAAAGTGCTGTCCGCATAATGACGGAGCATAAATCCCAGAACCGCAAGTCATGTTGTTGTAGTAGCCGTAAGGAGCCGCCTGCAATTTCTGCCAAAGATTATCCAAATTTATTTTCTTGCCGCGCGAAATTTTTGCGAACATCAAACGCGGCGAAGTCATACGGAATTTGCAGGCGATTATCTTCAAGGCGAGGAACGTCAATAAATTCAGAAGCGGCCTTGTCATTGATATAAAAATCCAGCGTGTGATAGTGGCGGATTACCTTCTCGTAACCGATATAATTTTGCCGCATGTCGGGATATTCGCTGTCTTTTGTCATCTGCTCACTCCTTTGTAAGGAACAAGGAACAAGTTTTTCTACTTCCTGTTCCCGCCGGTAACTGAAAGAGATTTCGCGACAAGACAACCTTTGCCGCCGATAAAATTTATGCAATTACAACAGTGAATGCAATTTTCTGCCCTGATAAAAATTTTGCCATCCGCCGCAATCAAAAAAGCATTGGCGGGACATTGCACGGAACAGGCCTTACAGCCGACGCAATAGGCAACTTTATTGGCGACGCCGCGCAAGTGACCGATAATAGTTCTGTCCATTTTTGAATACGACCAATAGGTGACGGCGTTATCTTCGACGCGGAATTGAAATTGCCGCTCGCCGATTATTTGGGTGTAAACATTATCTTTGCAGCTGACGATTGAACCGAGAATCGAGCACACGTCAAGCCAATTTTGAGTTTTGCGTTCAAAGCAGAATGAAATTTTATCACCGGAAATTTTTTTGACGACGCGATTGCCGCCGTTAATCAGACCGTGACCGCCTGCGCGCCCCTTCCAACTGCCGTTTTCGACGAACTTAATTATTTCATTGGCAGATTTTGTATCACGGACATAATCTTCAACTTTGGAGAGCAACTCTTTAATTTCGTCGTGAAAAATATCATTGCCTATGCTGTCACGCCAGTCTGAAGACATTGGACAAACGGTACAGCCGACGCGATTAAAGCCGATACGATATAAATCGTTGAAGAGAATTTTGTTGTGGAGCAGATATAAAAAAACTTCCGCCGAATTCCATTTAAGAATCGGGCTGCAATTAATTTGATTGATATTTTTTGCCCCCGCGCTGATTTCATTGTATCCGGCACGCCTTGAGCTTTCTTGAGCACGAACGCCATCAAAAATCACGGCTTATTTAATCGTCGGCTTAGTATAAAATCCTCCTCCGACAGCCTGCGCAACATAATTTCCGTTCAAAACGTAGCGTCGAATTCCCTCCGCCCAAAGCAAAGGTTTCTTCGTAGCGGGATATGTCCAATGCTCGTTGAAGCCGATTTAGCCTCTTTTAGAAAGTAGAAAGTAGGGAATAGGGATTAGAAAAACTACTTTCTACTTTCTACTTTCTAACTTTCACACAGGCCGAGAACTTCTCAAGATTTTCCTTGACGACGGGATTAGTCGTACTCTGATCAGCTGCCTTTTGAATATATCTCCAAGCGTCCTCATATTTTTTCTGGCGGAAGTAGGCGACGGCAATATTGTTGTACGCGTCGGGGCCAATCGTCTCAATCTCCAGCGAGGATTGAAAATCACTTATCGCGCCCTTGAAATCATTTTTGGCAAGTTTCAAACGTCCGCGATTGTACCAAGCATAAATAAATTTCTCGTCAATGCTTAAAATTTTGTCGTAGGTTTTAATGGCGTCGTCAAGCTTTTTGATTTTTTCTTGAGCAAGGGCGAGGTCGAAGAGAGCTTCCTTGAGTTCGGGTTCGGTATTCAATGCAATTTCAAAATCATCAATCGCGCTGTAAAAATTTTCGCGTTCAAAGTTGACTATTCCGCGATAAACATAAGCCGCGGCCTTATCGTCCTCAAGCAAAACTTTCAAGTCCGCCGCTTCCAACGAGGCATCGGACGCGTCAGGCATTTGCGCTTGTACCCACAAATTTAAAATATCTTCGCCGTAATGATTGCCGGGTACAGCCCAAACTCCGTTGAGGTCAGTCCACTTCGTCAGCTTGCCGAAAATTTGCGGACGGAATTTTTTTATCAGCTCATAGCGCGGGTCGACGACTTCAACTTTTGGCATGCGCTTCGAGGTGTAAGACAGCAAGTGTTGAATGTGAGCGCGTGCACCGAGTTGAGGCGTTGCAAAAAATTCACCCTTGACACCGCCGCCGGTCGTACCCAATCCGCAATAATTATTTTGTTCGGGAATGACATCGCCGCCATAACCCCAAGTACCCGTCTCCTTAATCGCCTGGCAAAGCGCAATGTCGGGACGAATCCCCTCGCGCCCCCCTTCGAGATAGTAAAGGTGGACGAGTTGCTTGACTGTGCAGTTGAGTTTCGGGGCGGGATTGCGTTTGTTGATGAAATTAACCATCTGTTCTTGAGTGGCAACGGCATCGCCCATTATCGGCACGTCAGAATAATTCTCACGCAGGACAATCATCGGCGAACCTTGAGCGGGTGCTTCGACCAGTTCAATCTTTTTGAGTTGCCGCTTGTTGAATTTAACTTTTTCCTTTTTAGCCGCGTCAACACAGGCAGTAAGCGACAATATCAGCGTCACGATTAATGCAAGACTTAAAAATTTTTTCATGCGTTCAACCTCCATTTTTAGCTGTTAGCGACTAGCTGCTAGCTGCTAGCTTCTAGTACCTAGTTCTAATTCCTCACACGTTGAAATAATCAATCTTCATGGCGCGCTTGACACGATTTAAAACCTTCGACGCCTTAGCGCGAGCTTTCTTCGTACCCTCTTTGAGAATGTCCATAACTTCATCGGGACGCGCTTCGTACTCGGCATGACGACGACGAATCGGCTCCAACGTCTCGTCCAAAACTTCGCGCAAATATTTTTTGACGGCAACATCACCAAGCCCGCCGCGTTGATAATGCTCTTTAAGTTCGGCGACTTTTGCAGTGTCGGTTGCGAAGGCGTCAAGATACGTGAAGACGACGTTGCCTTCAATGTGGCCGGGATCAGAAATTTTTATATGCGTCGGGTCGGTGTACATGTCCTTGATTTTTGCGGCAACGGTATTGCTGTCGTCACTTAGGTAAATGGCGTTGTTAAGCGTCTTACTCATCTTAGCCTTGCCGTCAATACCGGGTAGCCTCCTGCAAACTTGACTTTGCGGCAAGAAAATTTCCGGCTCAACCAAAAGTCCATCGCCGTAAAGTTCATGCATCTTGCGGACAATTTCACGCGTCTGTTCAAGCATGGGGGCTTGGTCTTCGCCGACGGGAACAATATTTGCGTCAAAGGCGGTAATATCAGCGGCTTGACTGACGGGATAGCATAAAAATCCCGCTGGTATGCTCGTCTCAAAATTTTTCTGCGCGATTTCACTTTTGACAGTCGGATTGCGTTCAAGCCTCGACACCGTAACAATATTCATGTAATAGGCGGTGAGTTCAAAGAGTTGCGGGATTTGCGACTGAACAAAAATCGTAGACTTGGCGGGATCAATTCCGACGGCCAGATAATCCAGCGCGACGTTCAAAATATTTTCGTGAACTTTTGCGGGAGTGCCGGCGTGATCGGTGAGTGCCTGCGCATCAGCAATCATGATATAAATCTCGTCGAACTCGCCCGAATTCTGTAAGCGAACACGCTCGCGCAAGCTCCCGACGTAATGCCCCAAATGCAATTTACCTGTAGGCCTGTCGCCCGTCAAAATTATTTTCATGCCAAAAAACTCCTCTGTAAAAAATTTCGTTGATTATAACACGCGCCGAAAATTTTTCATACACGCCGTAAAAAATTTCTTGCCTCAACGCAAAAGACCGCTTCCAAAAATCCAAAGCGGTCTTTTTGTCTGAAGTTGTTACCTCGGTGGTCGGCCGAGGATGTTGCCATTTAAAACTTTTTGTCACTTACCAAAAATAATATACACTATTCTAATCCACTTTGCAAGGAAAATATATTTGTCAAAATTAAAAATGTATTGTAAACTAACGCAGTTGCCACCTCCGATACCGGCAACGGAAAGACCGGCTATGAAAAGTCAAGAGGTTGAAGCCGGAACATAAGATTTATTATCCCTAAGGACGGCGAAAATAATGGCAAGGATTTTGTGACAAACATGCCCAATGGCAGTCAAATGGTCTTTACCTTCAGAACGTTTCTTC
>JAFRSO010000023.1 GCA_017427545.1 Selenomonadaceae bacterium | reverse complement strand
GAAGAAACGTTCTGAAGGTAAAGACCATTTGACTGCCATTGGGCATGTTTGTCACAAAATCCTTGCCATTATTTTCGCCGTCCTTAGGGATAATAAATCTTATGTTCCGGCTTCAACCTCTTGACTTTTCATAGCCGGTCTCAAGCTTTCTTCTCATTGTAGGCTTTTACGATAGCTTCCGCCATTTCTGCGACACGAACTGCCGGATCCGGTGATTTCAAAATACCGCTGGTTGCACCTGTACCGTCCGCGCCGAGTTTCACCACGCGATAGCAATCCTGAGCAGTCGTCACGCCGGAGGCAATCATAATCGCCACGTCGGGATTGATTTTTGAAATGCGCTCGCAAACTTTAATCGTGTAGCTGTCATCGGCAGTCTTGCCCGTTCCGATTAAATCTGTCGGTTCGCAAAGGAGAATGTCGGGGGCAAATTCGGCAACCGCTTGACCTTCAACTACCGAATCTGCGCAGACAATCGTAATTATGTCGAGTTCTTTGGCGCGTTGAATGGTTTTGGACAGTTCAGCAATTGTCATGGGATTTTCGGCGTGGTTGAGAAAAGTTGCATCTGCACCGGCCTCTTTGAGTGATTCGGGCAGAACGTGCCCCATGCCGCGACCGGGCTTAAGCGATTCCATGTGCTGCGCCATTGTAAAAATTTTTCATTTATGCCATACTTAGCACGGTGATTGTGATGATTAAAGTTTACAAAATTACAAGTCGTTTAAATGGAAAGGTTTATGTAGGGCAAACACACTTGCTTATTGAAAAACGATTTTTGCAACACGCAAAATCAGATACGCCACTTGGCAAAGCCATGCGCGACTGCGGGCTTGAGAACTTCGCGATTGAAATTATTGAGGAATGTGAAACACTTGAGCAGGCTCAGAGACAAGAAAAATTTTGGATAAAGGCTTTAGATTGCAAAATGCCAAACGGTTATAATCGCTCGAATGGCGGAGAATACGGTCGTATAAAAAACGAACGACTTCATTTGATTTTACGGCAAAAAATTCAAGAAAAATTTGCAACTATGTTGTACATGTCGCCTATTCCCGGCGAACGAGATCTTTGCAAAGAATACAACGTAAGCCGTCCGACAATCCGAAAAGCATTAAAAGAAATGGAACAAGGCGGGCTTTTGTCACGAATTCAAGGACGCGGAACCTTTTATATCGGAAACAAAGTTGCAATAAATTATACCGACGATTTGACTAATGAACCGGTTTTAACTCAAATATTGAAGTCACACGGGAAAATAACGCGCAGTCACATTCTGAAACAAACTATTGAATTGCCGGAGACAAAAATCGCCGCCAACCTGCACATTCCCGAAGACGATTTTGTTTTTCATCTGCAACGTTTGCGCTACATTGACGACGAACTGTATTCGCTTGCCAACGATTACATTCCGCTGAATTTGTGCCCGATTCTGCCCGAAATTGATTTCTCGGATAACACGTCGCTTTTGAAAACGCTTGAAGAAAACGGCGTCGTTCCTTACCGCGAAGATAAAATAATTGAGTTCGTTCGCTCCACCGCGATAACTGCCGCTCACCTCAAGCTTAAGAAAGGCGCGCCAATCACCGTCACACGCATAACCATTTATGATAAAGCCGGTAACATCATTCTCTATGCAACGACAAAATCCGATGCTTACAAAAGTCGTTTCTTCGTCAGTTCCCGCGTCGAAAAGTAAATAAAAATCCCTTTACACTTGGTAATAAGTTTGGGGGATTTTTTATTTGCAAAATACTGTTGACAAGTTACCGGTGGTAAACTTTAATCAGTAAAACTTTTTGAAAGTGAGGAAACCTAAATGTTGACAAGGACAAAGGAAATCCTGACGACGGCGAAAAAGAATCATTACGGCGTAGTTGCTCCCGATTTTTGGGATTTGAATTCCGCCCGCGATTACGTTCAAACTGCGCAAGAACTCGACGCGCCGATTTTGTTGTCATTCGCGCAAGCCCATAAACATTTGATTTCTCTTGAAGAGGCTGCGGCTGTCGGAAAAATCATAGCGGCAAGCGTCAAAGTTCCGATTGCTTTGCACCTCGACCACGGCGAAGATTTTGCTTACGTCAAACGCGCTATCGAACTCGGATTTAACTCCGTGATGATTGATGCATCGATGAATCCTTTCGACGAAAATGTTCGCCTGACAAAAGAGGCGGCTGATTATGCTCACGCGCACGGCGTCGACATTGAGGCGGAAATCGGTCACGTCGGCGGCACGACCGAAAGTCCCACCGAAATGGAAGAAGTCGAAACGATTTACACGACCGTTGATGAGGCGGCGGCTTTCGTCGAAAAAACCGGCGTTGATTCGCTGGCAGTTTCTATCGGCACTTCTCACGGCGTCTACAAGAACAATAAAAATCCCGAACTCAATTTTAAACGTCTTCAAGAACTCGCCGCGGCAGTTCCCGTACCGCTCGTATTGCATGGCGGCTCCGGCACCGGTGATGATAATTTGAAACGCGCCGTTCGTGAAGGCATTACCAAAGTCAACGTCTTCACAGAGTTTACCACTGCCGCGCTTGAATTCGCCGCAAAAGCTGTTCGTGAAGAAAAACTCAAAAGCTACATGCGCGTTCAACAGGCCGCTGATGAAGGAATTCGCAGCGTTCTGCGTCACTATATCACTTTGCTTACCAAGTAACTCTTCCTATGCCACAACACCTATACACTCGCCCGCCTCTCGCGGGTAATTTTTTTAGGGAGGGATACACATTGACGTTGACATTGAGCGATTGTTTAGGTATTTTATTCTTGCTGATGATTGTTCAAATTATCGGCACGCATTTGCAAGTGCGGCAATATCGCAAGTCCGTCCGCAAATTGCACAAGCTCGGAAATTTGGGTGTCGGCTCAAATCGTCGACGATTAGGCGGAGGTTCGGTCGTCATAATCGCGTGCAAATCTGACGGCACCATTACCGGCGGTGAGGAGATGAAAGGCTTTACAATTTTCAGCGGCTTTAAGGAAATTCCAAACATCGTCGGCAAAAATATTTACGACTTGAAAGCGCAATATTCTGCTTTACCCGAAAAAGAACAAAGAAATTTCAAGGCCTACCTTCAAGCTTTGGAGGCTCTTGAAATCAGATTGAATTCCGAAGCTGAAAAATCCGCCGAAAAATCGGACGCTTGAAATTTTTGAGAGGAGGCATAACAAATGCGTGCATTGAAATTTTTCCTTTGCATGTGGGGTTTTATCGTCGGCTTGGTATTGACGTTTGCGGCCTTACCTGTCGGAGAGTGTCGTCAGCAGATTGACGATATCCGCTCGGCTTTCGTTGAGGAAGTCGGCGAATTCAATAAAACGACTTATGTCATCGGTCATAAATGCCCCGACAGCGATACCGTTTGCAGTGCGATTGCTTATGCCAATCTCAAGCAGGAACTTAACGTAAAATGTGAGCCGCGTATTTCCGGCGCAGTCAATAAAGAAACCGAATTTATTTTGCGATATTTTGACGTGCCGACGCCGCCCGTCCTCGAAAATGCTCAAGGACAAAATTTAATTCTCGTCGACCACAATATTGCCTCGCAAGCTGTCAACGGAATCAACGCGGCTCAAGTAATTGAGATCATCGACCACCACAATCTTTTCGGCGACCTTAAATCGAACACGCCGGTTTTCTATCTGCGAATGCCTGTCGGTTGCACGGCGACTATCGTTTGGCTTTGCTATCTGAATCACCGCGTGAAAATCGATAAGCAAATGGCCGGGCTGATGGTTTCTGCGATTCTTTCCGACACCGATAATTTGCGTTCGGAAAATACTACCGGTCTCGACAGGCAAGCCGCGATTGAACTTCAGAAAATCGCCGCCATCAAAGATCGAACGAAATTTTTCACGGCAATGGAAAAGGAATTTACGAGCTATGACGGCATGAGTGAACGGGAAATTATTTTCACAGACTTTAAGGAATTCAATGCCGGCTCTCGACGATGCGGTTACTCGACCGTTGCAACTTTGAATCCTGTCGAACGCGACGTTTTGGCTGAACGTCTTGATTCGTTCATGAAAAATTTTTTCGCGACTCAAAGCTTTGATATGTTTTTCGTTAAGGTTCACGAGATTGAAAATTATACGGCGGTCATGCTGGCTTACGGTTCGGATGCCGGAGAAATTTTAACTGACGCCTTCAATCTGCCCGAAGAATATCCCTTGAGCTTGCCAACCAACATTCCAAATAAAAAAATCGCCCGTGCAATTTCGGCGGGCGTTGAAAAATTAAATTCGATTCCGTCACAGGTCGCATAAAACTTCTTCATGTGCGGCGAAGGCGTTATGGCTGTGAATTGATTCAAAATTCTCGCATTCGACAGCAAAGGCAGATAAATTTTCCACGCGGCGCAAGGCAATCACCACGTCGCGCAAAATATCTTCGACGAACTTCGGATTTTTATAGGCGGCTTCGGTGATAAATTTTTCATCTTCGCGTTTGAGGAGCGGGAAAATTTCTGCGGAACCTTGCGTTTCAATCAGCCGAATAAATTTTTCTATCGACACGCCGTCAATATTGTCCTTGAAGGTGAGCTTCACGCGGCAGATTGAGCGTTGATTGTGTGCGCCGAAGTCTGAAATTTCTTTGCTGCAAGGGCATAATGATGTAAACGGCACCGCCAATCCCAGAGTAAATTTCATATGTTCACCGCGTTTGAGTTCGCCTTGGAATTGGCAATCGACGGACGACAGTGAAAATTTTTTTGATACGGGCGAAAATTTCTCCGTGAAGAATTTAAAATCAATCGTTATCGTAGCAAAATCTGTTGAGAGTTTTTCGAGGGCTTCGAGCAAAATTTTTTCCACGTCGGGAATTTTTATCGGCTGCCGTGTCCAATCCGTCAAAATTTCTGCGAGGCGGCTCATGTGCGTACCACGTAAATTTTCGGCAAGCGCGACCGTGAATCGAATTTGTGCTACGACTTGTTGAACTTCTCCGCAATCAGAAATTAAAAATGGCAGGTGTACTTTTGTGACGCCTGTTTTTTGTATTTTAATGCCGCGACTGTCGGGCTGATTTTGTACGTCTGTCATTAATTTCATCGTCTCAAAAGTCCCTTCTCCCCAAAATTATTTTTTCTTGCGCGAAGATTTATCTTGTTCGTCGAAAAATTTTATCACGTCGTCGATAAATTTGCGGGCGGCCTCTTCGGAAATTATCGCTTGCTTTTCATTGGCGGTGATCTCTTCGCGCAAAATTTTCAACGTCGGATCAAGTCTTCCTGCCTTGAGTGATTCGAGAGCAACTTTGTCCGCATGAGCCGTGCGCTTGAGTTGTTCGAGTTGCGGCTTGCATTCCGCCAAATATTTTTTCGGCAGGCGTTTCAACAAAATATCTGCAGCGCGTTCAAGCTCGTTAATCTTTTTTTCCATCGGCGCGAAGTCTACAAAACTTTTCTTGCCCATGTCGTAAATCAAATTGTGAGCAGTCGTGGCAAATTCAATCGCGTCAGGTGCTCCGACTTTCGCCCAAGAATTTTCCATATGCCGAGAGTGTTCCGCGAAAATTTTCATCTGCGGGGCGAGTCTGCCGAATTGCTCATCAATAACTTTATTCCACGCTTGATTTTCGTCGTAAGTGGCGGGATTGTTCGCGTAAATTGCGCCCGTCGCCAAAGCAATCTTCGACATCTGAACTTGCTCCATCGGGTTGAAGAAAATCGCCGTCATCTTCGCGGAAGGAAGCTTTTCAATCGCGCCGAGTGCCAGCTTGACATTGCGGTTACCGTCAGGCGTCAAAGAGTAATCGTTGACGGGATAATTCCACCAAACTCCGACTTCGCGCCCGTAAATTTTGTTGACGTCGGCAAGCTCCTTGTCGGTAATGCCTTCACAGACGACGCCGCGTCCCGTATACAAAACTACAATCGTCGGATCGAGATTTTCGGCAAGGTCGCGGGTGTAAGGCTTAACTTTGTCGCCGTTAACCATGTCCTCGTAAAAATATTCCGTTGGCACAGTAATCAGCGGCGCAACGTCCTTGTAGCGTTCATGCAAATTTTTCTGCACGCGATTTAAAAACTCCGCCTGATCTTTGCCGTTCTCATGATGCCTGCCCTTATCGTCTTTGAGGTCGTCGAAGAAAATCGCAAAATCCCGCACGCCAATATCATACATCGCGTCGAGCTTTCTAATCAGTAGCCGAAAATCTTCATCACCCTTAGTGCCCTTGTAGTTGAGGTCAAGCCCCGGCGACACTGCGAAGATAAATCGAACTTTATTTTTTTTTGCGACGGCAACAAGTCTGCGCATTTCGTCAAGCTTTTCAGTCGGATAGGGCTTGCGCCATTTGTCGCGGTGATAGGGATCATCTTTGGGCGCGTAAACGTAAGAATTCAAATTACATTGGCGGCAAAAGTCGATAATGTCCGCGCGATCATCGAAAGTCCACGGCGTACCGTAAAAACCTTCGACTACTCCGCGCAGTGGAATCGGTATCGCCAGAGCCGTTGAGCCGCCGATAAAAAATGTTGCCAGCGTCAAAATTATCAGCCGCGTAAAAAATTTTTTCATCGTTACTACCTCCCTTGATACGGAAAATTTATTTGAAAAACACAGCATACAATACGCCAACAGCAATGCCGATTGCCGATATCGTGATTATCTGTCCGTGATTCATTGCCGAATCAATCTTGCCGGCGAGCGCGTCAATCTTATCTGCGAGCTTGTCAATTTTTTCGTCCTGCTTATCCATGCGTGCGCTTAAATCTTTGCGGACAGAATCAATCTTCGCGTCGAGTTTATCAAATTTTTCGTCCTGCTTATCCATGCGTGCGCTTAAATCTTTGCGGACAGAATCAATCTTCGCGTCAAGCTTGTCAATTTTTTCATCGAGTTTATCTTGACGAGCTTCCAATCTGTCCATGCGTTGATTCAATTCTTTTCGAGAGTCGCGGAACTCGTCCTTGAAATCCTTCAGCTGAAGATAAATCAAATCCTCTTTCGTCATCGGGACAATAACTCGTGACGCAGTTTCTTTAGCTTGAGTTTCCGGCATTTAAATCACCTCCACTACTTAGCTTTTTCCTCCTGATATTGGCGGAAGTTTTTCAAAATGCAAATCGGACGTTTTTGAGAGGCGTTGCCGAAAGGATTATCAATCAGCAAATCGGAGGCAAGTTGAGCGTCCATTTCCGGAGTCGCGCCGACAATCCTTGAGCGTTTTAAATCGTTCACATCGGCAATCATCGCGCCGAAACAATTCAGCCGAGCTTTGAGATTGGCAACAACTGTATCGGGATTTTCGGGGCCATAAACGACGCATTTATCGAAGGGCGGCATTGTCCCCGTCACGTCGTCGATTAAAGCCGCTTGACGCCCGCCCCATTTATAGAACAGTCCGCGAAGACCAATAACCTTGCCCAAAAAACCTGCGACCAATGCAAATGCGACGCGCCATTCACCTTCCTTTTCCATGAGAGCTTGCATACCGTGAGGCGTGGCGAGACTGCCGTAATCGGGAATAAATCTGCAACAAAGTTTCGCCAGATTGCTCAAGTGCATTTCGTCGGGGCGAATGATATTGCCCTGCGTTATGGCAACGACGCTTTCGGCAACGGTAATCACATCGTCCGCGCCGATTTTGTCGCGGGTATAATGTTCAATCACGTCGACAATATCATCTTTCGGCGTCAAAATTCTGGTTGTTATCGGAATAATTTCCACGTTCATAAAAATTTTTCACTCCTTAGAGTTTGTTGGCTGACGAATGTAGAGGCCGTCAAGGATGACGGCCGCCGCGACCACGACGCAGGAAGCTTCTTAGCTTCTAGCTACCAGCTACTAGCTAACAGCTCTCACGCTAAATGGACGCGCAAAGAAAAAGTAGTTCAATCGAAAAGAAAAAGTAGATTCAATAACTCGAAGCGACGCCTAATCTTTA
The DNA here is from genome assembly GCA_017427545.1 of Selenomonadaceae bacterium. Taxonomy (GTDB): domain Bacteria; phylum Bacillota; class Negativicutes; order Selenomonadales; family Selenomonadaceae; genus Quinella. The sequence goes on along the minus strand of JAFRSO010000023.1, from coordinate 12,238 downwards.
ACCAACGCCACGCCGACAAGTTTGGCAAGTTCTTCGGCAGGCAAGATCACGCGGGCAATCGACCATTTCATTGGCGAGCGTCCGACTTCGCGATAAAGAAACTCAACGGGAAAATCAACCATGTGACTGACGGCCTCTTCAAGCGAAAGATTTTTCCGAGCCGTCAACGTGACTTTTGCGACGAGATTCACGCTTTGCTGATGTTCGATAACCAACGCCTCAAAATAATCATCTTCGCGCGGGACGCCTTCACGTTCAGCCTTGCCGCGAACATTCATTCCGTCATATTGCTCAAACGGCAACAGCGGATGACATATCGCGTCTACAATCATTACAGATTGCGTACCTTCGTTGCGAAATTCAATCGTCGTCGAGAGCGTCACGGATTTTTCATCGCGACTTTCAATTTTAAACGGCGTGCGACTTTCCAACTTCGGCACAAGTTTTTCCTGCCGATTTTTGAGATAAAGCCACACAATTAACACTACCGCCAATGCCGCGACGATTAATCCTTCCAATATCGTTACCAAAATTTTTCAACCCCTCAATACAAATTTAAAGGCGTCAGCCCGCGCCAACGCCCCGTTAAAATTTACTTCAAAAGACGTTTTTATTTAGCGTCATCAAGTTATCGCGAACAATCGTAGCGACGGTTCGACCTTTCAGCTCACGACCGATGAACGGCGAATGACTGCCCTTGGTGTAGAAATTTTTTGCGTTGACCGTCCAGACAAATTCGGGATCGATAACCGTAACTTCGGCGGGCGCGTCGATTGATAAAGTCCCCGCGTTCAGCCCGAAAATTTTCGCAGGCTCGGCAGTCATCTTTGAGATCAAAGTTTTCAAATCGATTTTGCCCTTGTGATAAAGTTCGGTGAAGAGAACTCCGACACTGGTCTCAAGCCCCGGAAAACCGCTCGGCGCGTAAATGTATTCGCGGTCTTTTTCTTCAGGCGCGTGAGGTGAATGGTCGGTAACAATTGCGTCAATCGTCCCGTCAAGCAATCCCGCCAACATCGCGTCACAATCTTTTTGCGTGCGGAGTGGCGGATTAATTTTCGTGGAGGCGTCGACGGGATTAACCAAATCTTCCGTCATAGTCAAATGCTGCGGCGTGACTTCGGCCGTAACTTTAACGCCGCGATTTTTTGCGTCACGGACAATTTCAACTGCGCGAGCCGAACTGATATGTGCAATGTGGACGCGGCCGCCGGTGTATTCCGCCAACAAAACGTCGCGGGCAACTGCAATATCTTCCGCAACAGTCGGACGACCTTTCAAGCCGAGAATCGCACTGCGCTTGCCCTCATTCATGACGCCGCCTTTGACAAGGGAAGTTTCCTCTTCGTGGCAGATAATCAGCTTGCCGGTGTCGTGAAGATAATCAAGCGCGTTGAGGAAAATTTTTGCGTTGTCGTCAAAATGGCCGTCGTCGCTGAAAGCAACTGCTCCCGCCGAAATCATGTCGCGCATTTCGGCAAGCTCCTGACCCTGCTGACTTTTCGTGACTGCGCCGATAATTTTTATGTTGACCAATCCGACATCTTCAGCGCGTTTGACCATTGCCCGAACGAGTGCCGCATTGTCGACGACCGGTGAAGTGTTCGGCATTGTAGCAACCGTCGTAAATCCTCCCGCAACGGCAGCCTTTGCTCCGCTCAAAAAATCTTCCTTAGCCTCTTGCCCCGGTTCACGAAAATGAACGTGCATATCGATTAATCCCGGCGTCACAATTTTTCCCGCAGCGTCAAATTCCTGTTCCGCCGAAAAATTTATTTCGGGCTTGACTGCCGAAATTTTCCCGTCGACAATCAAAACGTCCGCCACGCCGTCAAAATCGTTGGCAGGATCAATCACTCTTCCGCCGCGCAGTAGGAGTGACTTGAATTTATTTTTGAACTGCCACGTCTGATTCATTTATTCGAGCCTCCGTTCAATTTGTCGACAAGCTCCGCCAAATATTTCGACGCGGCAGAAAAATTCTCGTCGGCATCTTTACCGTCAAATGTCGCCAACGTGGCATGATAATCGTAAATCGGATTGCCCTTTTCGTCGGGATATTCAACGCACTCCGCAATCACGCTGACAACTGCGCCGTCCTCCTGCTCAATGTAAAGCGTCTTCACGAATTCGGAATTGATAGCCAATGTGCCGTCATTGCCAAGGATAAATTTCATTTCAAGTCGCCTCCGTTTAATGTCAAGTCGAGTAAAGCCATGCGAACCGCCACGCCGTTTTGAACTTGATCATGAATCGCTGAACGTTCGCAGTAAGTGACTTCCGACGAAATTTCCAACCCTTTATTCTGCGGGCCGGGGTGCAAGATTAACACGTCGTCTTTTGCCAAATTCAAGCGGTCGTCATTGATTCCGAAAACCCGCGCATATTCTCTGGTTGACGGGAAAAGTCCGGCCTGCTGCCGTTCAAGCTGAATCCGCAGGACGTTAATCACGTCGGCATTTTTAATCGCGTCGTCAACTTCCTCATGAACCGTCACGTCGTCGAACTCAAAAAATCTCGGCAACAAAGTTTTCGGGCCGGCAAGATGAACTTCCATTCCGACTTTGGTCATTGCGTAAACATCGGAGCGGGCAACTCGGCTGTGCAAAATGTCGCCGATAATCGCAACCTTCAAACCCGCGAGGCGTCCTTTATGCTGTTCAATCGTGAACAAATCGAGCAGGGCTTGTGAGGGGTGAGCGTGTGCACCGTCACCGGCATTGATTATCACCGGCTCAACAACCTGCGTTGCAAAATCCGCTGCACCTTCCGCCTTGTGACGCATAACAATCGCGTCGACGCCCATAGCCTCAATCGTCTTTAGCGTGTCACGAAGACTTTCGCCCTTGACGATTGAACTTGTGCCGCTATTTATGCTGACGACATCCGCGCCCAAATATTTTCCCGCCAGCTCAAAAGAAGTCCGCGTCCTGGTTGACGGCTCATAAAATAAATTCACAATCGCCTTGCCGCGAAGGTTGGACAATTTTTTATTGCCGCCGCGTCGAATAACTTGCTTCATCTTATACGCCGTGTCGAGGACGAGCCGAATTTCCTCCGCCGAAAAATTTTCAATGCCGATAATACTTTTGCCCAAAAGATTTACTGCGTCTGCATTACTCATTCCTCATTCCTCATTCCTAATTGAATTCACGGTAAAGCCGCCACGTTATCGACCGGCCAGAAAATCAAAGCCGCCTTGCCCTTGACAAGCTCAAGTGGAACAAATCCCACGTCGGGGAAGCGCGAGTCTAAAGAATTTCTGCGATTGTCTCCACAGACAAAAAGCGTCCCTTCCGGTACAGTCTGCTTGGGATATTCCGTGCGAGTTTTTTCGGCAATGTAATCCTCGTTGACAAGCGCGTCGTTCACGAAAACATGACCGTCCTTAATTTCGATTGTGTCGCCGCCCGTAGCAATCACGCGCTTAATAAAATCGCGGGTGTGGTCTCGCGGATAGCGGAAGATGACGACTTCGCCCTTGTGAGGATCGCGCCAATGATAAATAAATTTGTTGACGACCAATCGTTCACCGTCCTGCAAAGTCGGCTGCATACTCGGCCCGTCGACAACGTAAAGTTCGACGATAAAAGTCCGAATCAACATCGCAACCGCAATCGCCGCCACGATTGAAACTATCCAACTTCTTACCTCTTGACTAATGATTGAACTCATTAAAAATCTCCCCATAAAATTGCTTGTAATAATCGTTTGAATTTTATTCTGCCAATGCCGCCGTTTTCCTGCCGCGTTGAAGGTATAATCGGCAATCTCGGCGAAATATCGGAAGAAAAAATTTTAAGGGGCGATTTATTTGGCTGACAAAAAATTTTTGGGCGAGTTACAGGAACTTCGCGCGACATTGACCGATATGATAAATTCGGGTAAGCCGCCGCTCGAAATCGTCTTGGAAGTGGCAAAGATGCTCGGCGAAATTTCCGGTGAAGAATCATTTTATCGATCGACGCGCGAACAAATTCTTTCGATATACGGGCTGGCTTTCAAGGACGAATTTATTTTGGACGACGAACTGGGCGAAGTTAAATCGCGGCTGGAAAAAATTTCTGCAGCGTATGAAAATCCCGATTTCACGGAAGAGGAACATATCCGAATCGGTTACGCGTTGGAAAATCATCGGAAAGAAATTGAACGTCTCGAAAGTCTCAAAAATTCATGATTCAAGATATTTTAACCGTCATGTGGCGGGATTGGATCGTCCTCAAGCGGCGGCTGAAAAAATTTATCTTGTCGCGGCTCGTGACACCGATTTTATATCTCGTAGCATTTGGCTGGGGTTTGGGCAAAAATATCAACCTCGCGTCGGGCAGCTATTTGGATTTTCTCGTGCCGGGGATTATCGCACTCAACACGATGAATGTCAGCTACATGAGCATTACGACTGTCCACGCCGAACGCGTCTATCATAAAAGTTTGGAAGAATATTTGAGCGCGCCGATTGAACCGACTGCATTTGTTTTCGGGAAAATTTTTTCGGCAGTAGTGCGGGCATTAATTTCAACGGCATTGATTTTGGGCGTGGCAATAATTTTTGGGGCGAGCTTAAAATTTTTCTCAAGCCCCGCAAATTTTTTTATCGTCGTCGTGCTGAACTCGATAATCTTCGCGGGAGTATGTTTCTGCGCGGCGTTGAAAGTTCAAACCTACGAAGAACTTGCGCAAGTCAACACGTATCTTTTAATGCCGATGAGTTTTTTGTGCGGAACATTTTTTTCAACGGCTGAACTGCCACCGGTCGTCCGATTCGTGATAGAAATTTTGCCGCTCACTCACACGAGCCAACTTTTGCGGGAGGGATTCAACCTGCCGTCATTTTTAATCCTGGCGGCCTACGCAATTTTATTGTTGTGGCTGTCAATCAAAATGTTCAAAAGGTTATCGCTGTAATGAAATTGGAGCCGTCAAGGAAGACGGCTCCACGTTCGCGCATTTGCGTGATGCAAATACCGCGAACGCCCTAAACGCCTGCGAAATATCTCAACGTTAGAGTCATGAGGATTAAACGCCCCTGCGAGGTGCCTTTTCTTTTTGCTACTTTTTCTTTGGGCAAGCAAAGAAAAAGTAGTTTAATACATAAAAAAAGCTTTAAATAATCGAAATGAGCATGTATCATGAAACATAATCAATCAAAACTCTGTACAACTCAAATTGAAAATTTCAGCGTCAAGGTTGGCGATCTGACGATTTTTGAGGACGTGAATTTTACGATTCATTGCGGCGAGCTGACAGCTTTAATCGGGCCGAACGGTGCGGGTAAATCGACGCTGCTGAAATCAATCCTCGGCGAAGTCAATCATTCGGGCAAGCTGAATTATTTCGACGCGAAGGGCGAACATCTCCGACCGGTTATCGGCTACGTTCCGCAAACTTTGAAATTTGACACGAAGAGTCCGACGACCGTCTTGGATTTATTTATGGCGTGCTTGACGTGGCGACCGGTCTGGCTTTGCAGTTCAAAATTTATCCGCGAACGAGTAATAAAAAATCTTCGGCGCGTCAAGGCTGAACACCTCATCGACCGAAGATTGGGAGCATTATCGGGCGGCGAATTGCAGAGAATTTTATTAGCCCTGGCACTCGACCCATTGCCCGACCTGTTACTTTTGGACGAACCGATAAGCGGCGTCGACAAAATCGGCATGAGAATTTTTTACGAACTCGTTGCCGAACTCAAAGCTGCTGAGGATATGGCGATACTTTTAATTTCGCATGATTTGGATATGATTGAACGATTCGCGGACAAAGTGATTCTCCTCAACAAACGCGTGCTAAAATTCGGCGGCGTGCAAGAAGTTTTTCAATCGCAGGAAATGCACACCGTCTTTGCAAAAAATTAGTTAGGGATTGGAAACTAGTTCCTAGTTCCTAGTTCCTTGACATCAAAGTCATCAGCGAATTGACAATCCCAAAGACCGCGTAAGTTGCAAAAATCGCCGTCAACACTCCTTGGACGATTGCTTCTTGCGTCAGATAAATTATCCCCGCGAACATTGCCACTGCAAATATTTTCGCCACGAGGAAAATTTTTTCACCGTCGCCCTTGAAGTCGGGATAATGCACATGACTAACCATTAAATACGCAACGATTATTACCGTGATCGGGTAGATGAGTCCGAAATTTTCGGGGCTGATGTTCATTGCCGTAAACAGCAGCGTCGTCGTCGCGATTATGCAACCGCCCGCAGGTATCGCCAATCCCATAAAAAATCCGTGGACGATGCTTGTGTTGACGTTGAATCTTGCAAGCCGCCACATTCCGCACAAGGCAAAAATTATCGCAGCCGCCTTGCCGAGCAGACCGTAATTGTGCATGCAAAACGCGTATGCCAAAAATGCCGGCGCAATTCCGAACGAGCCTAAATCACAAAGCGAATCCATTTCTTTTCCCAACTCCGACGCCGCATTGAGTGCCCTTGCAACTCGTCCGTCCATGCCGTCAGCTATCAACGCCAGCAAGATGAACACCGACGCATAAAAAAAATTTCCTTCGTAAGTTGCGAGGATTGAAAGCATTCCAAAAAATAAATTCGCCGCCGTGCAAGCGTTCGGCAAAATCCATTTCATTGCACACACCTCTTTTTAGCTGATAGCTGCTAGCTGCTAGCTGTTAGAATTACTAACCACTAACCACTAATCACTAATTTTCCCAATAATTGACTCACCGCCGCGAACTTTATCGCCCTTCTTGACCAGAACTTCGACATTTTCCGGCATAACCAATTCGGTACATGAGCCGAAACGAATCAAGCCGTAAAGTTCGCCCTTCTCAAGTTTGTCGTCAAGCGTAACCCAACTGACAATCCTCCGCGCCAAAATCCCCGCAACCTGTGTAACCGTGACGCGGAGTTTTTCGTTTTCAATGCCGATTAAATGCCGCTCATTTTCAAAGCCGACCGAATCTTTGTAGGCGGGACGAAATCTGCCGCAAATATATTTCTGGATTTTAATTTCGCCGGCAATGGGGCTGCGGTTGACGTGAACATCAAAGACTGACAGAAAAATTATGACCTTGCGGCAGGGCGACTTGATGAAATCGTCGCTGTCAACGTCAACGACATCTTGAACGGTGCCGTCGGCCGGTGAGACGATTAAATTTTCATCGGCGGGGATTTTTCGTTCGGGATTACGGAAAAAATAAATGCAATAGCAAGCAATTACGGCGGGCAAAATCGCGGCGTAGGGGTGAATCAATACGCCGAGAAAAATCGCGATAAGGAGCGCGATGCCCGCAAAATAAAATCCTTCTCTGATTATGCTCAAAACTTTCACGCTCCTTTGTAGGAACTAGTAATTAGGAACTAGGAACTAGTAGTAATTAGTAGAAACTAGTTCCTAGTTCCTAATTTCTGTTGATGAACTTTCCAGACGAATTTTGGCAGGGCAATCAATCTTCCTGCGCGAGAGGGCTGCAACATTGCGCGGAAAAGCCATTCGAGACGAGCTTTTTGCATCCACAGCGGCGCACGCTTGACGACTCCCGCCATAACGTCGAACGTTCCGCCCACGCCGATTGACACGGGGATTTTCAATTCGTCCCGATACTTGAACAGCCATTTCTCCTGCTTAGGTACGCCGAGTGCCGCCAGTAAAATATCGGGTTGAGAATTTTTTATCTGCGAAATTATTTCCGGCTCATCGGCAGGTTTGAAGTAGCCGTTGCGCGTCCCGACGATTTTTATGCCGGGATAAAGCGTTTCGGCTTTTAATTTTGCTTTATCGGCGATACCCGGTGCCGCTCCGAACAGGAAAAATTTTATCCCCCGCGCAGGAGCAATTTTCATCAGCTCTTGAACCAAATCGAATCCCGCGACGCGTTCAGGCATTTGCTTGCCTAAGTGACGGGCTGCCCAAACTGTTCCCGCGCCGTCAGGAACGACTAAGCTTGCCGCGTTTAAAATTTTTTTCAAGTCCGCGTCGTGAGTGGCGTTCAAAAGCATTTCGGCATTGGCGGTCGCCACGATTGAAGAATTTTTTTCCGCGATTAAATTTTCTACACGTTCGACCGCTTGAGCCATAGTCACCGCGTCAACCTTCACGCCTAAAATTTCTACTCGTTCAATCATTGCACACCTTTAACTAAAATATTCCGCTTTGTATCTCTGCAAAAGTTCCTTGTCATACGAAAGAGTCATATGTTCATGACGTTGATCTTTGCGACTGTAATCTCCGTCGAATGAGAGCAAATTAAAGCTTCCTTCTAAATAATATTCGTCGTCGCAAAAAATAAACTTGTCATGAGTATTTCTACGAATAATTTCCAACTTTTCGGTGCCAAGTTCTTTGCGCAACATGTCGGCTGTCTTGTCGCTCCACTCTGAACGTGTTTTGTCTTTATCGCTCTGATATTCTCCCTTAATGCCATAGCAAATTCGTACATAGACACCACGAGCAATAGCGTCGCGAAATTCTTCTAAAAAATTCTCTCGCACAACTTTCATGTTTAGCCACGGGCACACAATGGCAATTTCTCTTTGCGATTCTTCTATGGCTTTGTGAATTCTCGGTGCCATTTCCTCGTTGGTGTATGTTTCGTTAGGTCGAGGCGCGGCAAGCGCAAAAGTTTCGGGCGCACGGAGCGCAGTTTTGCTGTGGCGCATGTTTTCTTGGTAGCGTAAATTATTTTGCCTGACAAAGCTATAATACTGCATATCAAAATAAAATGACGGCATTTGTTCCAAAAGTTCGTCATACTCGAAACCTGAACGTTCAGAAAAAAATTTTTTACGCTCATAATCGTCATCCAAGGCTTTGCGAACGGCGGCGTTCAAGTAAGATTCTTTTTCTTGCAAGAGTCGCGCTCGCCGCGCAATTTCCTCGTCGGGAAGAAATTGATCTTCCTGCGGCAACAACTGTTGATAATAAGTTTTGCATTCGTTTGTTGCCTGATTAACGGCGGCATAATACTTTTTCCACTCGTCAAGCTCTTCTTGGGTCGGCGTAAATCGTCTGCCGTGAAGTTTGCGAGCAAAATAAATGCACAATGCCAAAACTTTTTTGTTGACGAAAATAAAATCTGTCAAATCGGAGTCCAGCAAATTTTGAAAAGCGTCTTCCGGTGAGTAATAGAGGTAATACCTATCAACGGTAGCGTCAGCTTTTTGCCACGTCGTCAAAATTTCGTTGCCGGAATACGCCGCGTTTATGACCGCTTTTGAAAGAGCCGCATCTTCGGAGTACCATTTGGGATTTTCCAGGCGCTTGCGAAGTTCCTCACGAAAAATTTTATTTAACTCGGTGCGAGAACGTGTAATCAGCCGATTATAATTTTGATTTTCGCGGTCTCTCAAAGAAACAACTTCGGGCACGGAGACTCGAGCTCTGCCGATTAAATTCGTCATAGAATTAAGGATACGAGCTGCAGAACTTTCCGGTTGGTGGATTTGAAACTTTCCGATCATTTCTGTGACCCGATTGAACCCGCGGGCTCCGCGATTTGCTCCTGTTTGGAAGCTTTGATTTGCCAAATTTTCTCTGTTTACCGTTTGTAAAATCGCCGTCAGTGTAGCGATAGTTTCGTCGTTCGCCTTTTCAAATATACGAAAAAGATTTGCCATGATAAATTACTCCACCGTCACCGACTTTGCAAGATTGCGCGGTTTATCAACGTCGCAACCCCTGGTTATCGCCGCGTAATATGCAAGCAACTGCAACGGCACGACTGTCAACAGCGGGATTAAAAGTTCGTCAGTCTCCGGCACAAAAATTACGTGGTCAAGATATTTTTCAAGCTCCACATCACCTGCCGCCGCTATTCCGATAACAATCGCATCACGGGCTTTGACTTCCTTGATGTTCGACAAAGTTTTTTCGTAGACGCTCTTTTGAGTCGCCAACGCGATAACCGGCACGCCTTCGACAATCAAAGCCAACGTACCGTGCTTGAGTTCGCCCGAAGCATATGCCTCCGCGTGAATGTAGGAAATTTCTTTAAGCTTGAGTGCGCCTTCCAACGCAACGGAATAATCCAGACTGCGCCCGATATAAAATACGTCCTCGTTGAAACCGTATTGCCTGGCGAAAGTTTTAATCGGCTCAACGTCCGAAAGAGTTTCACTGATTTGCGCGGGAATTTTTTTCAGGCGGCAGATAAGTTCGCGGATTCTTTTTTCGGGAAGAGTGCCGCAAATTTGAGCCATGTACAAAGCCAGCATGAACATCAAAATTAATTGCGTGGTGTAAGCTTTGGTTGAGGCGACAGCGATTTCAGGCCCCGCCCATGTGTGAATTACTTGATGAGCTTCGCGGGCGATTGATGAGCCGACGACGTTTGTTATCGCCAAAGTTTTTGCGCCGAGACGTTTGGATTCTTTCAGCGCGGCAAGAGTATCGGAAGTTTCGCCGGATTGACTGACGACGATGACCAAAGTTTTCTCGTCAACAATCGGATCGCGGTAACGGTACTCACTCGCCAAATCGACTTCAACCAATTTGCGGGCAAGCTTCTCGATATAAAATTTCCCGACAAGCCCCGCATGATACGCCGTGCCGCACGCCACGATATAAATTTTATCGACGCCGTTCAGAAAATCTTTGTCCCAGTTCAGCTCGTCAAGGATAATCGCGCCGCCGTCCTTTGAAATGCGTTTGCTCATCGTGTCACGAACGGCTTTAGGCTGCTCATTAATTTCCTTGAGCATGAAGTGTTCATAACCGCCCTTTTCGGCAGCTTCAGCGTTCCACGTGACGTGAAAAATTTTTTTATCGACGCGTTCGCCCTGACGATTCAAAATCTCCACGGAATTTTTCTTGACGAGAGCAACTTCGCCGTCATTGAGGATATAAGTCTGCCGCGTGTGATTGATTATCGCGGGAATGTCCGAGGCGATAAAATTTTCACCCTTGCCCAGCCCGACGATCAGCGGATTGTCCTGCTTGGCGCAAATCAAAATATCGGGGTGAGCCTTCGCCATGAACGCCAGAGAATATGAACCTTCAACCTTACTCAAAACTTCACGGACTGCCGCAACGAAATCTCCGCGATAAACTTCCTCAAGCAAATGGGCGATAACTTCGGTGTCAGTCTCTGAAGAAAATTTATGGCCGCGAGCGATTAAATTTTCTTTGAGCGGCAAATAATTTTCGATAATGCCGTTATGGACGACGACAAAATCCTCGTGGCAATCGGTGTGAGGGTGGGCGTTACTGTCGGAAGGTCTGCCATGCGTCGCCCAACGCGTATGACCAATGCCGACCGTACCTTCAGGCAAATTATTTTTGAGCTTATCTTTGAGGGCGTCGAGCCTGCCAACAGATTTTTCGATAAAAATATTTTCGCCGCAATCAACCGCAATGCCCGCCGAATCGTAGCCGCGATATTCCAACTTCGTCAGCCCGTCCAAAAGAATCGGAGCCGCTTTCTTCTCACCGATATATCCGACAATCCCACACATAATATTTATCCTCCGTTTTGTTAGTTAGGAGTTAGGAGTTAGGAGGTAGGAGTTAGGAGTTTAAACCTGCTCCCTGTTCCCTAACTCTAATCCCTGAATTTTCTATGAATCAATTTTCGCCGATTATATCAAGTTAAGTGGCCGGGGACAAGGGCAAAGATAAAGTTTTTTCGTCCGCGGCAAGATTAAACTTTGATTAGACTTTGATTAGATATATTGACTTCGCCGCACAGCTTGATAAAATTTTAACGAAGTCAAAATCTAATATTCATGGTAAACAAATTGGCGGCAGTTCATCGCAGAAAGGTTTTTGAACGGGTCGCCTTCGATATTTCAAGGAGGGATTTATCATGGCAGTAGTAAGAGTTTGGCAGGGGACGGATGGTCCGGATGATTTCTTCAACAGGAACAGCAGCACTTCGCAAATTACGCTGATGTCTTCTTATGCCGGCGACGACACTTTAATCAACGCGGAAAGCGGCGTTTGGATTGACGCGGGCACCGATAATAACCTCGTATCTTTGGCGGCGACGGGCAACGTTTCCGTCATTTCGGGGACGGGCAATGATACCATTGATGTCGCTACGGTCGACGGCGCACGCTACAACAATTTTATCAACGTCAGCGGCGGCGATAATATCATCAACAATTCAAATATCCTGCAGTCGACGATTTATGCGGGTGACGGAGCCGATACTATCACGAGTGGCGGCTACGGAGCTTTTATTGAGGCCGGCGCGGGAGATAATCAAATCATCATTTCAACTGACCACGGCGGCAACTCAATTCAAGCTTTTGGCGGCAATGATTACGTTTCAGTGACGGGCGGT
>JAFRSO010000022.1 GCA_017427545.1 Selenomonadaceae bacterium | reverse complement strand
TTCCTATTTACTAGTTCCTATAATGAAATTATTTTCCTTGGCGAAGTCAACGTTCTCCGTCGAAAAAGGAGACTTGCCGTATTTCTCGACGCATTGACGCTTATAATCCTCCGCCTTAGTTCGATACTCTTCAACGTCGAAAACTCCCGCGTAATCGTCAAGCTTACCCATAATCTCAAGCGGCAACAACGTCATCAAGCATTTATCGCAAGCCCCGCAATTTGAACCGTCAGCCGTGTAACGATTGCAAACGTTCAAATATTTTTTCGCAATATCCCAGTCAACAATTTTTTTGAGCTTGTCCACCCGACGATATTGCCCGCCGTCCAAAATCAAATCTGTGCGTTCATTTCCAATCAACGGTACCAAATACGATTCACAAAACTCCGCCATGTCATTGTTGCGGAAGCGATTGCCGAATTTTTTCATTTGCTGATAATTAAACCCGCTCGGAACGTAATAACTTGAAATTGCGCGGCTCAAACTCAACACGCAAGAATAATTCGCAATGTAAAGCACCTTCGTCCAATCTTGCATTTTCCTGAAGGCGTGCAAATTCGTATTGAGGTAATAGCACGGCAAGCCCAATTCCTTTGCGGCGAGTTTTGCAGACGCCAGCCGATTTGAAACCGTCTCCTGCCATTTCTCGTCACCAAAGTCACTGCGCGTCCCGCAATTAAAATAGAACAGCGCATTGATTTTGAAATGGGTATCGCGTTCGTTGACGAAGTGGTCTTGAATTGTCGAAAGCGAATCCACTCCGCCGGATATGCCTGTTCCGATAATCTTGCCATATTTTTTTGGCGGATCAGTGAAGTTGTCGACCGTGACATTAACGGGCGTGAGTGCGTCGCAGAAGTCGCAGAAAATTTTTTGCACGTACCACTTAACGTTATGATAAAGTTTTTTCGAGACCGCGCCGCAAATATGCAAGTCCTGTTTGTGAAGCATGGCAAGCCATAACGGAATCAAAATAAATGCATCGTAGCTGTCGTCGGCAAACATGTGCGCGTATTTTTTGTCCAGCTCAAAATAAATCGTCTTTTCGGGATAAGGCGAAGTCATATCGAGAAATTTTATTCTTGCCTCAAGACGAACTGCATCGCCCTTAGCGTGTTTGCGAAGATTGGAAATTTCTATCATAAAATTCTCCTACTGATTGAGCGCGGTCAAGTTTTTGTCGTCAAAATCGGGGTTTGTGTAGCGTTCGATAATCCCCGCCCAAAATCCTTTTGCCTTCAAAATAAATTCTACAATTTCTCGAACGGCACCATGCCCGCCAAAATTTTTCGACACGAAATGTGCGCGTTCAATAACTTCCGGAGAAGCGTCACCTACTGCCGCACGAAATCCCACTTGCACGAACGCCGGCAAGTCAATCACGTCGTCGGCAACGTAGCAAATATCCTCGTCCGCCAAATTGAATTGCGCTTTGAGTTTTTTATAGGCGTCGCGTTTATTCATCTGCCCTTGCATGACGGCCGAAATGCTCAACTCATTTGCGCGCCACAAAGTCATTTTGGAAGTTCTGCCCGTGATTATCGCCGACTTCAGCCCGCATGAATGCGCCAGCGTTATTCCGAAACCGTCGCGGCAATGAAATCGTTTGAACATTTCGCCGTTCGCACCATGATAAATCCCGCCGTCAGTCATCACGCCGTCAACGTCAAAAATTATCAGCTTAACTTGCTTAGCCCGCTCGATTGCGTCGTCAGTAACTTTCATTCCTAATTCCTCATTCCTAATTCCTAATTGCAGTTAAACCACTCCTTGCCGCAGTAAATCTGTCAAGTGAATCATGCCGACGGGGAAATTTTCTGCGTCGATAACCGGCAAGACTGTTACCGGCCGCGGCTTATGTTTTTCCATGACCGACAATGCCGCCGCTGCTAATTTGTCAGCACTGATTATCAACGGCTCGCGGAACATGATATGCTCAACCGGCTCATCAATGAAGCTGCGATTTTTCTCCAGCGCCCGACGAATTATCCCGTCCGTGACAAGTCCGACGAATTTTTTATCCTCGTCGACAACAGAGACTGCGCCCAAACCTTTTGCCGTCATCTCAAACAGCGCGTCCTTAGCCGTCGCGCCAATCGTCACAATCGGATTATCCTTGCCGCTGTGCATAACGTCGCCAACCGTGAGCAAAAGTTTTCTGCCCAATGCGCCGCCTGGGTGGAAAAGTGCAAAGTCGTTTGACGTAAAATTTTTCTCGTCCATGAGAGCCATCGCCAACGCGTCGCCCATTGCCAAAGTCGCGGTCGTCGAAGCAGTCGGTGCCAATCCCAACGGACATGCCTCGCGCTCAACGCCGATATTTATAAAATAGTCGCAGTTCTTGCCGAGGGTGGAAGACCTCTTGCCGCACATTGCAATAATCGCCGAACCAATCCTCCTGACGACCGGCAAAATATTTACAATCTCCGAAGACTCGCCGCTGTTTGAAATGGCAATCAAAATGTCGCGTTCAGTGAGCATTCCCAAATCGCCGTGATAAGCTTCGGCGGGGTGCATGAAAAATGACGGCGTGCCGGTTGAGGAGAGAGTCGCCGCAATTTTCCTGCCGACGTGACCGGATTTTCCCATGCCCGTCACCGCCACTCTTCCGCGACAGCTCATGATTCTTTCAACCGCCGCTATGAATTCGTCGTCAATGCGCGGGATTAAATTTTCTATCGCCGCCGCCTCGATTTTTAAAGTTTCTATCGCCTTGTCTTTAATCATGTGCTACCTCGTGAATTTTCAATGCAGCCGCCAAAATTTTCTCCAAGTTGTCAAGGGCAATCATATTTGCTCCGTCTGAAAGACCTTCGGCGGGATTGTCGTGCACTTCCAAAAACAAACCGTCCACTCCGACCGCGCAGGCCGCTTTAACCAACGGTTCGACAAATTCGCGTTGACCGCCAGAACTCGAACCTGCACCGCCCGGCAGTTGGACAGAGTGTGTGCCGTCAAAAATCACGGGGCAATTAAAACTGCGCATTATCGGCAGACCTCGCATATCGACGACCAAATTATTATAGCCAAACGATGTGCCGCGCTCCGTCAGCAAAATTTTTTCCGTCTCACTGCGAAGTTTTTCCACGACGTTTATCATGTCCCGCGCCGAGAGAAATTGCGCCTTTTTGACGTTGACGACCTTACCGGTTTTCGCGGCGGCAATCAATAAATCCGTCTGTCTGCAAAGGAACGCGGGTATTTGCAAAATGTCTGCGACTTCTGCGACTTGCGCGGCTTGATACGTCTCGTGAATGTCCGTGACAATCGGCACTTGCAATTCTCGTTTAATTGCCGCCAAAATTTTCAAGCCCTCAATCATGCCCGGCCCGCGATAACTTTTCAGCGACGACCGATTTGCCTTGTCGAACGACGCCTTGAATATGTACGGCACGCCTAACTTTTCGGCAATTTCTTTGGCGCGACGACCGATTTTTAAACTGCGCTCAAAACCTTCAAGCACGCATGGCCCTGCAAGCAATACCAACTTGCCGCCGCCGATTTCGATACTTCCGACTTTAACAACGTTCAATTTTTACACCTCAATTTACAATCAGTTTTCATTAAGCAAATTATAAAGTCACGGCGCATAAAAATCAATGCGTGATTCGCCCCGCGTGAAGCTTTTATGAAAAAAAATATCCCTTCTCAAGGGAAAAGGGAAATGGGAAATGGGAAAAGTTTTTCTAGCAGCTAGAAGCTAACAGCTAACAGCTCATTTATCGGGAATGGGAACTTCTTTAAGGCGCGTGATTCTGCCGACTGAAATATTTTTCATGCCGACTTTGTTCAGATAATCGGCGAGAATTTCATCACAGGTGCCGAGTTCACCGACGATTTTTAAATCTTTCAGCATGGTGTAACCGTCACCGCCGAGAGTTTGAAAATCGACAAGGGCAATTGTGTAAGTTTTATTTTTGTCGAGGGGCTGACCGCCGACAGAAATTTTTTCGACGCGTTGTTTTGCAGGTCTGGACGGATCGTAGCTGAAAGTCATGCCGCTCACGTCCAAAAATCCTCCGAATGACGCGGGATAATATTCAACGGAATGTTCGAGCATTTCGCGAATCGTCGAGCCTTTAATTTCGGCAACGCGCAAAGTATTTCCGAATGGGAAAATTGCCATCGTATTGCGTTTCGTAACGTCACCTTTGGGCAAGTCTGCACGTAAACCGCCGCCGTTGATAATGCCAATGTCACTTCTTGCCGCCCAACGCATTGCATCCGCTGCAAGGTTGCCGAGTTCGGATTCATTGCGGCGCACAAGTAAACGTTCGCTGGAAAGTTCTTTATCGCTGTGAGCAACGACTTCGTTCAAAAGTTTTTCCGCATTATCGTTGGCAATTTTGAGTTCGTCGAGAATTTGTTTATCGGGCGTCGGACAAATCGCTTTAATTTCTTCGGCGTCGAGGAGTTGAGCTTTCTTGGAAATGATTTTGTGATTCTCAACCTCAATCGTCGCACGTCCGAGGAAATGTTCATAGCAACCCGCTTGGACAATCAGCGTATCTTTAATGCGAATGCCTTCGGGCAGGGCGGTATGGCTGTGGCCGTCGACGATTAAATCAATGCCGTCAGTTTCACGGGCAATGCGTTCGCTTGTGAATTCGGAGCTGGCATCAACGCCCATGTGCATTAACGCAATCAGCACGTCGCATTTCGGACGGAGCTTTTTAATCATTTCCTTTGACACTTCGACGGGATTAAAAAATGCAACTTCCGTGACATTTTTAGGATTGGTCTTGAAAGCGGTTTCAGGCGTCGACAATCCGAACACGCCAACTTTAATTCCCTTGAACTTGAAGATTTTGTAGGGCTTGAAGACGAGCTTGCCATTTTCCCTGCGAATAACATTTGCGTCGAGTATCGGGAATGTGAGTTGCTTGGCAAGATTTTCGAGTTGCTCGGAGCCGTAATTGAAATCGTGATTGCCGGCAGTCATTGCGTCGATACCCGCTGAATTGAGCATCGGCACGAGATTTTCACCTTTGCTGATTGTAATCATCGGCATACCGTGAAAAGTGTCGCCCGCGTCAAGCCAAAGTGTCGCGGGATTTTTAGCTTTGACGGTTTTGACGGCCGCAGCAATTTCCGCAAGCCCGATACTCTGTCGATTGTCATCGGTATCTTGAATTCGCGAGTGCATATCGTTCGTGTGGAAGATAATCAGTTCGGCCGCCGCGCAGATTGACACGTTGAAAATCATCAACGCCATCAGCACGCCGAAAAATTTCTTTACCATGAGAACACCTCCAAAAATTTTGAGCCGATTATATCACAGAATTTTGCGATTGACACGCCAATAAATTTGCCTTATGATAGCCGCGAAAATTGAATATGGATTGAATCGGGTGGCGCAAGCCTCAATAAGGAATTCGGTTTAAAGCCGAAGCGATCACGTCACCGTAACGACGAGCGAAGTCGCATTTATGTCACTGGGAGTTTTAGCTGTTAGCTGCCAGCTGTTAGCTGTTAGAAAAAATCCTTAAAGCTCAAAGCTTGAAGCTTAAAGCTAACCTGGGAAGGCGCGACGGAGTGTTGACTCGGAGCCGGGAGAATTACCCGATTAACAATCGCCGCTTGACCTGCGAGTGACGGGGAGGAGATTTTTTTAGTTAGGAGTTAGGAGGTAGGAGGTAGAAGTTTTTTCTAACCACTAACAACTAACCGCTATTTTCCTGTTCGCAATGCGGGCGGGAAATTTTTTTTGGAGGTGAAAATTTTTGAATCGGTTGGCGAATCGGCTCTTGCAAATGCTCGTTACGTTAATCGGCGTGAGTTTCTTAACATTCTGCTTGACGTATTTGGCACCGGGCGATCCAGCGGCAATGCTCCTCGAATCGGCGGATACAATCGTCTCGGAAGAAGTCTTGCAGAAAACTCGCGAAGAACTCGGCTTGGATAAACCGTTCCTCGTGCAGTACGGAAATTGGGCGGCGGGACTTCTGCAAGGCGATATGGGCATGAGCTATTCCGCAAAAAAACCCGTCGCCGAAAAATTATCTGAAGGCTTCGTCGGGACAATCTTTCTCGCGTTCGTGACAATTATTTTCGTGCTGATAATTTCATTGCCGCTGGGCATTTGGTCGGCAGTCAGACAAAATCAATGGCCGGATTACCTCGTAAGATTTTTTTCATTTATCGGCGTGTCAATGCCAAATTTCTGGCTGGGATTAATTTTGCTTTACATCTTCGGGCTGAAACTCGGACTCTTCCCGATAGCAAGCTCAACAATCACAGTCAAGGGCGTAATTCTCCCCGCAATAACGCTGGCAATTTATCAGTCAACAAAATACGTCAGGCAAGTGCGCACGGTAATTTTGGACGAATTGCACCAAGATTACGTCATCGGGGCAAGGGCACGCGGCTTGAGTGAATCGACGATACTTTGGAAACACGTCCTTCCCAACGCCGTCTTGCCGCTGATAACTTTGCTGGGAATGTCAATCGGCTGGTTACTCGGTGGCGTCGCGGTAATTGAAATTGTCTTCAGCTGGCCGGGTATGGGCAATATGGCGGTTCGGGCAATTATGATGCGCGATTATCCGCTGATTGAAGGATTTGTGCTGTGGATTGCCGTCGTCTACATGGTGATAAATTTTTTGGTCGACTTGTCCTACTCCTATCTCGACCCGAAATTGAGGAAGGGGGATTCGCGTTGATTGAGGCTTTCAAAAAAAATCGGCTGTTCGCAATTTACACGGCGGCGGTAATTTTAATTTTATTCGTGGCGATTTTTGCACCATACCTCGCGCCGCAAGATCCCTTCGACGGAAATATGCGCAACGTCCTGCAGCCGCCATCATCTGAACATTTACTCGGCACCGATAAACTCGGACGCGACACGCTGTCAAGAATCATCGCGGGCACTCAAGTTTCACTGTTCATGACAATTTGCCTGGTGATTTTGCTGGCGATTGTCGGTTCAATTATCGGAATAACTTCGGGCTATTTCGGCGGCAAGGTAGAAATGATTTTGATGCGCTTCGCCGATATGATGCTGGCATTTCCTGGAGTAGTTCTTGCCATTGCCATTGCCGGTATTTTGGGCGGCTCCGTCGTCAACACGATTATTGCATTGTTGGCAGTAGGTTGGGCGAAATATGCCAGACTCGTCCGCAGTCTCGTCATCAAACTCCGCAACAATGATTTCATTATCGCCGCGCAAGTCAACGGCACTAAGACGATTAATATTTTGTGGCGGCATATCCTGCCGAATATTTTGCCGATGGTCGTCATAACAGGCGCAATGGATATCGGCACAATGATGATGGAAATTGCCGGCTTATCGTTCTTGGGATTCGGCGCACAACCTCCAACTCCCGAATGGGGACTTATGCTAAACGAAGGGCGGCAGTATATTCAAACGGCACCGTGGCTGATGATTTATCCGGGCGCGGCGATTTTTATTGTCGTGGCGACGTTCAATCTTTGGGGCGACAGTTTGCGCGACGTTTTAGACCCGCGTCAACAATAATTTAAGGAGTGGTTATGTAATGTTTAAGTGGAAGAAAATTTTGGCAAGTGTTCTCTGCGCGGGAGCATTGTTGGTGACGGGTTGTGGCGGAGGTGACGGCGGAGGCTCCTCATCAAGCGGCGGCGATCCCAACGTCCTCAAAGTCGGTGTCACGAATTTTGCCGACACTCTCGAACCGACGCAAAATTATTTCGGCTGGGTTGTCATGCGTTACGGTTTGGGCGAATGTTTAACCAAGTTTGATGAGAAGATGAATATTCAACCGTGGCTTGCTGAAAGTTGGCAGGTCAGCGACGATCACTTGACGTGGACGTTCAAAATCCGCGACAACGTGAAATTTTCCAACGGCACGCCCCTCACTGCCGAGGCCGTAAAAAATTCTATCGAACGCGCCTTTGCAAAGAACACTCGCGCCGCAACTTTCTTTGAGTATGAATCGATTACTGCGGACGGACAAAATTTGATTATCCAAACGAAAAATCCTCTGCCAGGTATGCCCGGCTACCTTGCCGACCCGCTGTTTATTATCGTCGACACGACCGCCGAACCTGCTCGCGATTTCAGCAAGGAAGGCCCCATTTGCACCGGCCCTTACATGGTTGAAAGTTTCGTCAAGGAACGCGCCGTCATGAAACGCAACGAAAATTATTGGGATGGCGAAGTTCCCTATCAGACTGTTGAAATTCCTTCGATTGACGACCCGAATACCCGCGCTATGGCGTTGCAGTCCGGTGACGTTGATATTGCCGTCAACATTGCGGCGGGCGACATTGACATTTTCAAGGGCAACGACAAATTCCACATTGACGAGATTGCAAGCTTGCGCGTCGTATTGGCTCGTTTGAATCAGAAGCCCGACCATATCTTGAGCGACCCGAAAGTCCGCGCAGCGTTGATTTGCGGTTGCGACCGTGAAACTTACAATGACGTTTTGCTGAAGAAAACTTTTATCCCCGGCAAAGCTCCCGTACCGCCCTCACTTGATTACGGCTTCGATCAACTCAAAGATCCCAACGTTTACAATCCTGAACGCGCTGCAAAACTTTTGGACGAGGCGGGCTGGAAAGATTCTGACGGTGATGGCATTCGTGAAAAGGACGGCCGTAAACTCGAATTGGATTTTGTAGTTTACAATTCCCGCGCCGAACTTCCGCTTTATGCCGAAGCTGTTCAATCCGACCTCAAGAAACTCGGCTTTGACATCAAGATTAACACCGTCGACTACAATTTGATTGACGGCATGGGCATTAAGGGCGAATACGATTTGCTTATCTCCAACATCACCACCGCCAATACCGGCGATCCCGAAATTTTCTTGACGTGGTATTGGAAGACGAACGCTGACGGCTCCAATCCTCAAAACGGCTCCGGCTACAGCAATCCTGCCTACGACGCTAAACTCAACGAACTTTCTATGGAGTTCGATAAAGATAAACGCCGCCAACTTATCATCGACCTGCAACAGATTTTGCTTGACGACGGCGCGTCATTATTCTTCGGCTATCCTCAAACCAATATCATCAACGCAAAATATGTTGACGGCGTTGTTATGTATCCTTCCGATTATTATTGGATTACGAAGTTGATTCGTCCCGCGAAATGAGCTGATACCATGTTGCTTGACGTAAAAAATTTGGCGGTGAGTTACGGCAAAAATCCTAAGCCGACGATTGAGGGCGTGAGCTTTGATTTGGACGACGGAGAAATTTTAGCGATAGTCGGGGAGAGTGGCAGCGGTAAGACTACAGTTATCCGCGCGATTTTGAATGTGTTGCCGGGCGGAGGACACGTCTCGAACGGTTCAATGACTTTCGACGGGAAAAATCTTTTGGAGCTTGACGCGGGAGGCTGGCGCAGTCTTCGCGGAAAAAATATTTCGATGATATTTCAGGACAGCGGCAACATGATGAATCCCGTTCACACAATCGGCAAGCAGTTCGTCGAATATATTCAAGTGCACAGCGACCTTGATAAGCGTGCGGCGTGGGATATGGCGGTTGAAAAGTTGGAGCTGATGAACTTGCCGAATCCCGAAAATATTTTAAACTCGTACACGTTTGAGCTTTCGGGCGGTATGCGTCAACGCGTCGGAATAGCAATGGCGATAACATTTCAGCCGAAACTTTTGCTGGCGGACGAGCCGACTTCAGCTTTGGACGTGACAACTCAAGCGCAAATCGTCGGGGAATTGATGTTCATAACGCGCGGTTCGGGTGCGGCAATGATAATCGTCACGCATAATATCGGCGTCGCGTCATATCTGGCAGATAATTTGATGGTTATGAGCGGCGGCCGCGTCGTCGAATATGGCAAGACTGATGACGTTATCAATCGCCCGCAAGCCGACTACACGAAAAATTTGTTGGCGAGTGTTCCGGAAATTGGAGGACGGCGTTATGTCTGAAGTGATTTTGAGCGTCGAACACGTCACGAAAAAATTTCCCGTGAGTGGCGGAAGATTTTTAACGGCGTGCGACGATATAACTTTCAACGTTCGCAAGGGTGAAACTGTTGCTGTCGTCGGGGAGAGCGGTTGCGGCAAAACTACTCTGCTCAAGGCGATTATGAATATGCAGAAGCCGACTTCGGGCAAAATTATTTTTCACGGCGAGGACATCACGCAACTTACCGGCGAGGCTAAGCGGCAAAATTATCGTCATATTCAAATGGTTTTTCAAGACCCGACCGCCGCGTTCAATCCCAAAATGAAAGTCCGCGATATTGTCTGTGAGCCGCTGATAAATTTCGATTTGATTTCAAAGGGCGAAGTCGATTCCAAGGCGCGCGAACTTTTGACGCAGGTTGATTTGCCCGCGGATTTTGTCGACCGCTATCCCAACAACATGAGTGGCGGTCAGCGTCAACGCGTCGCCATTGCCCGCGCACTTGCACTTGAGCCGGAAATTATTGCCTGCGACGAGGCTAGCAGTGCCCTTGACGTTTCGGTTCAAGACACGATTATCAAGTTGCTGGTCAAACTTCAGCGCGAGAAAGGCATAACGTATATTTTCATTTGCCATGATATGGCTTTGGTCAGTCTGTTCAGTCACCGAGTTGCCGTCATGTATTTGGGCAATATGATGGAAAAACTCGACGGCGATAAACTCGACGGTGCCCGCCACCCTTACACGCGAGCACTTTTGAAGGCGGTTTTCTCCACCGACCAAGAAAAAAATCAGTACATCGGAATTTTGCCCGGCGACATTCCAAGCCCGCTGAATATTCCGAGCGGCTGCCCGTTCCAAAATCGTTGCGAGTATTGCCAAGAACTTTGTCAACAGAAAAAGCCTGACTTCCGCGAGGTTGAGCCGAATCATTTTGTGGCGTGTCATTTCCCGCTGTAAAAAATTTTTCCCCGTCATCATCGACGGGGATTTTTTTTGATATAATTGCGCGGGAGGTTGAGATTATGAGACTTGAGGGAGATTTTACAAATTACATTCAAAATCGTTTGGAGGCCGTCGAAATTTTTTCCGACACGCAGAGCAGTCATAATATCGAACTTGACGGGGCATTGGGTACGGCGTCGAAAAATCAAACCGGTGAGCGCGGCTATCCCGATCACATTGCACTTGTCGAGGATTTTGTTTTGGTCATGGAAGATAAATCCGACCGCTTGAAACTCGTCATGCGTGACGGCAACGAAATTTCTCAATCCGTCGACGCCACGAAAAATTTTGCACTCAACGGCGCACTTTTCTACGCCAACAAAATTATCGACGGCTCGCGCTATAAAAAAGTTTTTGCTTTCGGGAATGTCGGCGACAGGAAACATCATATCATTCAGCCGATTTTTATTGACGGCGACAAAAATATTACCGAATTGCCGTCCGTCGACACGTTTAAAAATTTCACGGCGGAAAATATCGACGCCTATTATCGACGCATGGTCTTGAAGGAAACTCCGTCCGAAGAATTAGAGCTTAGAAAAATTATTCGCCAAGCTGAAACGTTGCATGAATATTTGCGCAGTTATGCTCAACTCGGCGAAGAAGATAAACCCCTTGTAGTTTCGGGAATTCTTTTGGCACTGGCGGAATCTCGTTACGGTTTCGATTTGAATCAGTTGATCGGCGACAAAATTAAAACTGACGGCGCAAAAATTTTTGAACTCGTCGAGGCTCATCTTAAACGCGCCAATGTCCGCCCCGAAGTCAAACGCGATCAAGTGCTTGACCAGTTCCGCATAATTAAAAATCTTCCCGCGCTAAACACCGTCAATCACAAACTCAACAAAACGCCGCTGAAATTCTTCACGGAGTTTATTGCCGGTAAAATTTTTGATGCGGTTGTAAACAATTCGGCGGAAGATTATCTCGGCAGGTTTTACGGCGAATTTATCAGCTACAGCGGCGGCAATGGTCAAAGTTTGGGAGTTGTACTCACGCCGCGTCACATCACCGAACTTTTCTGTGAACTCGTCGACCTCAAGCCCGATGACGTTGTATTTGATCCATGCTGCGGGACGGGCGGCTTTCTTATCTCCGCAATGAATCACATGCTTAATCAAACCGCCGACGATTATCAGCGCAAGCATATCAAGCAAGATCAACTGCACGGCATTGAACTCCGCCCGAATATGTTTTCTACTGCGACGACCAATATGATTCTGCGCGGCGACGGCAAGAGTAATTTAACTTGCGGTGATTTCTTCGCTCATGACGCCGGCAAACTTCAGCTCAACGGCTACACTGTCGGTTTCATGAATCCGCCATATGCTCAAGGTGATAAACCCGAAACTAAACATCTCACTGAATTGCGTTTCGTATTGCACCTGCTCGAATCAATCACTCACGGCGGACGCGTTGCAGTTATCGTTCCCGTTTCAGCTATGATTGGCAAAACTCGCGACGACAAAATCATCAAGGGCGACATTCTCCGCAATCACACGTTGGAGGGCGTCATCAGCCTCAACAAAAATACTTTTTACGGCGTCGGAACTGTTCCTTGCATTGCGATTTTCACGGCGGGCGAACCTCATCCCAAAAATAAGCTCGTCAAGTTCATCAACTTTGAGGACGACGGCTTCGAAGTCAAAATGCATGTCGGACTTGTCGAGACTGAACGCGCTAAAGATAAAAAATTTTACTTGCTTGATTGTTGGCGCGGCAAGATTAAAGACGCTCCGTCGAAGTTCATGGTTGAGACGACGATTGAGGCGGGCGATGAGTGGCTGCACTCTTTTTACTACTACAACGACGAATTGCCCGTTGACGACGATTTGAGTAACACCGTTGCCGACTATCTGACGTTTGAATTCAATATGATTGCTCACGGCCGCGATTATCTTTTCCCGCGCAAAAAAAAACTCTTGCCGCTGACTGAATCGCCGCCGCCGCTCAATTCAAAACGTTGGGCAGAATTTTTAATCAGTGATATTTTCCGCATTGAAAAAGGTTTTTACAACAAAAAGCCGACCTCTTCAGGAGCAGGGACAATTCCTTTTTTGGGAGCGACCGAAAATAATAACGGCGTAACAGAATTTTATACTTATGACGAAATTGCAAATGCCTCGAAAATCGGCTACGGTAAAAATGAAACGATTGACAGAAAACTTTTTGAAGGCAACGCTATCGCCGTGACTAACAACGGCTCTGTCGGACATGCTTTTTATCAGCCGTCCCAATTCACTTGCAGTCATGATATAAATCCTCTGTACTTGAAAAATTATCCGCTCAACGAATCAATCGCGATGTTTTTAATTGCTTGCATTGAGAAGCAAAGCGTTTGTTTTGCATACGCAAGAAAATGGCGACCGATACGAATGGTTAAATCAAAATTTTTCCTGCCGGTGACTGAAGACGGCTTGCCCGATTTTGAGTACATGGAAAATTACGTCCGCGCCATCGAGAATAAAATCTTGCAAGGTTATCGGGAATTTGTGCAAGAGCTTGACGCCGCAAAAGTTCCGCCGCTCAATGAAAAAATTTGGCGGTCGTTTATTATCGGTGAACTGTTCAGATTGGAGACGGGCAAGGCTAAGGGTTTGAATCATCTTGAGCAGGACGCAAGCGGCATTTCATATTTGGGCGCGACAAATCGTAACAACGCAGTCTTAACGTTCGTGCGCCCCGAAAAAAATTTAATTCAGCGCGGCAACTGCATTGCGTTCATCAGAAATGGTGAAGGTTCGGTTGGCTATTCGGTTTACAAGCGCGAAGATTTCATTGCAACGAGCGATATAACTTGCGGCTACGCGGATTTTCTGAACGAGTTCGTCGGCATGTTCATAACGACAGTAGCTGATAAAGTTCGCGGCAAATACAATTTCAATTACAAGCGGAGTGATACGCGGCTCAAGAATGAACGTTTGATGTTGCCCGTGACTGAAGACGGCTTGCCCGATTTTGAGTACATGGCGGCGTATGTGAAAAATTTGATGGCGGCGCAATATCGGAAATATTTGGATTATCTCGACGGGGAGGCGATATATTATCAGCGGAGTTGAATTCTTGCGGAAACTTTTTTCAGCGTGTCGACAGTCTGCACGAGAGCCATACGGACGAAGCCTTCACCGTTCGGCCCGAAAGCGTTGCCGGGCGTCACGAGGACATTAAATTTTTCCAGCAGAGTTTTGACGAATTCTTCCGACGAGCCGAAATTTTTAGGTACGGGTGCCCAAACAAACATTGTCGCCCGCGGTTTATCCATTGACCAGCCCGCCGCATTCAAGCCGTCAACCAATGCATCGCGCCGTTCGATATAAGCTGCGCGGGTTTTGTCGATAATTTCTTTCGGGCTGCGTAATGCCGCAACAGCCGCCTTTTGAATCGGCAAGAAAATCCCGTAATCGATATTGCTCTTGAGAAGTTTGACGTGCTTGACGACATCGCGATTGCCTATGCAAAATCCGACACGTGCGCCCGCGAAGCCGTAAGTTTTCGACAGGGAATTAAATTCGACGCCGACATCTTTAGCCCCCTTGAAGCTGAGGAAACTGAAACCTTGCGAGCCGTCAAAAATCAGTTCGCTATAGGCGTTGTCGTGCAGGACGATAATATCATTGCGTTTCGCGAAGTGAATCAGGCGTTCATAAAAATCGGCGGGAGCAACTGCAGTTGTCGGATTGTTCGGGTAGGAGACAATCATAAATTTTGCGCGGGCGGCAACGTCGGCAGGAATTTTTTCAAGCTGAATTATGTAATCATTATCGCGGAGTTGCGGCATGTAAAAAATTTTCGAGCCGGCCAACTTTGCTCCGTCAGCAAAAATCGGATAGCATGGGTCCGGCACCAAAGTCAAATCGCCGTCATCAATGATAGTCAAGGCAATGTGCGATAAACCTTCCTGCGATCCCCAAAGTGAGCAAACTTCCGTTGCAGGATCAATCTCCACGCCGTAGCGACGACGATACCAATCAGCCGCCTCATTGAGCAGTTCGCGAGTGTCGGTTATGGCGTAAACGTAATTTTCGGGCTTGAGAGCCTCTTCCGCCAAAACTTTCATGACATGTGCGGGCGGCGGGATATTCGGTGCGCCGATTGATAAATCTATTACATCTTCACCGGCCGAAATTTTTTCAAGCTTCATTGCGGCGAGCCTTGCAAAAACTCCTTCGCCGAAATTGTTCATGCGTTTTGCGAATTTCAAAGTTTCAACCTCCAAAAATTTTTCTGCCATTATACAAAAAAAATTTCGCCCTGAAAATATCTTCAAGGCGAGCAGAAAATTTTTTACGAGTCAAATTTTATTTGTAGGTGAATTTACCAAGCTCCCAAACTTTTCCGGAAACTCTCTGCAAGGGTTTATCGGCGGAGAATTCGAGCACGGGTGCAACGTCCTCAACCGGATAAACGAGGAGGCTGCAAGCTTCCTCACCGTCCTGCAAGAAGAGTTCGATAACGGATTTGTCGACGAAGAGGCGGAAATTGAGTTCAAGGTTCGTGAAGAGCTTAAACTTGCGAGTGCCTATATTGACGTCGGTATTTTTGCCGTCATTGAACGGACGAATGCCTTTGCCGCCGAGTTTCATGCCTTCGCGGTCAAGCATCAAAAGTTGTTTATTGCGGTCGTATTTGATGAGGAATTTTTCTTCGCCCCATTTAACAGCGACTTCAGCTTGACGAGCTTCACCGAACGTAAGAGTAATTTCGGATTCGGAAGCTTCCGGCAATTTTACGATAGTGCCTTGCGCGTTGGAAACGTCAACGTCCGTGCGAGTTTTGCGGAGAGCTTTCATTTCTTCGACGGGCTGACTGCGGACTTTGCCTTGATGAATCGTGAGTTCACGCGGCATGGTCAGCGAGTAAAGCCAACCGTCTTGCGCGGATTCAACTGTGTCGGTGAGGTCGGGCATACCAACCCAACCAATCATGATGTGGCGGGCTTCATTTGCGAAGACTTGCGGGGAATAAAAATCAAAACCCTTGTCGAGTTCGTGGAATTTACCGTGAATCATGTCGAGGCTGTCAACGGAAAAATGCCCGATGAAATAGCCGGCGAGGCAGTGATTTTGATATTTCAATTCTTCGTGGTGAACGCCTTGCGGGCAGACAATCAACACGTCCATATCCTCAAACTGCAAAAGGTTGGGGCATTCCCACATGTAACCGAAATCGTAATAATCGGTTTTGACTTCGCCGAGAAGTTCCCAGCCGCCCTCAGGTTTTTCCTTATAAATGAGGACTGCGCCGTTAGTCGGACGAGAAGATTTCGCGGGATCACTCATGCGCTGCGCGGCCATTGCGAAATAGCGGACGCCGTTGCGATAGAAGAAATTGGGATCACGGAAATGAGCGGTGTAACCTTCGGGGTTGCCGTAAAGTTGAATTTCTTCCAACTTGATTGAGCCGTCCTCTTGAAGGGTGCCGAAACGTTGAGCAACGGTGCGGACGTAATTTTCGTCGCGGGCATTGCAGGTGTAAAAGACGCGAACTTTGCCGTCTTCCACGAAACCGCAACCGCTGTGGCAACCGTCTTTATCATGTTCATCTCTCGGCCAGAGGGAGAGTTCGGGCATGGTGTAATTGATGAAATCTTTCGTCGCGGTGTGCATCCACGATTTATTTTTATGCCATTGCTGATTTTCGGGAACGGGATTCCACTGGCAGAAAATGTGATAGGTGCCGTCGCAGCAGCAAAGACCGTTGGGGTCGCTTATCAAAGAGTGGGGCGCGTCAATGTGAAAATGATTGTGCCAACGAGTGGTGTAGGGAATTTCCCCGCGAACGCGTTCGTCAACCGCCTGCTTGTTGAACTTGGCCTTAATGCTCTCCAAGGTTTCGCCGGATTTTTTTGCCATAAAAACTCCTCCTTTAACTTTTAAAAATGGAATATATAACTGTAACGATCATTGCGCCGACAGCAACTGCCATGCCGCCGACGGCCGCCATAGCCGTTACCGATAAGTTGCGGACGTGTTTTCCCATATCGTCGATACGATTTTGCATGTTGCTGATACTCGTCCGAATTTCGCGCATGTCTTCTGCCCGCTGATTATCGCGGTCGCGCATTTCTGTTTTGAATTCGCGCATTTCATCGACGAACGCATTAAATTTTGCGTCCTGCAATGCAAGCTTTGTTTGGACTTCCGCATTGATTTTTTCCTGATCGGTCATGGTAAACACCTCCTCAATTTCTTAACAAGGAGATTATCACCGTAACGACCATTGCGCCGATAGCCGCCATAGCCGTTACCGATAAGTTGCGGACGTGTTTTCCCATATCGTCGATACGATTTTGCATGTTGCTGATACTCGTCCGAATTTCGCGCATGTCCTCTGCCCGCTGATTGTCACGGTCGCGCATTTCTTGCATAAACATATTAAATTTCGCGTCCTGCAAGGCAAGCTTTGTTTGGACTTCCGCATTGATTTTTTCCTGATCGGTCATGGTAAACACCTCCTCAATTTCTTAACAAGGAGATTATAACCGTAACGACCATTGCGCCGATAGCCGCCATTGAAGTCCACACCAGATTTCGGACGTGATTACCAATGCCTTCGATTTTTGCATCCATTGCGTCGAATTTTGAATAGAAACGTTGATTCATTTCTTTCATTTCAGCATCGTGTTTAGCTTGAGCGGCTTCCTGCCTTTGACGCATTTCCATAATTTCAGCCGCCCGCTGATTATCACGGTCGCGCATTTCACCAATAATTGTATCAACCTTGGTCAGCACATTGTCGATTCGTGCATTTTGCGCATCAATTTGCCGCTGAAGATTTTCATTGATTTTTTCCTGTTCGGTCATGGTAAACACCTCCTGACGGCTGGGATATAGGCGGCATTTATGGTGAAAGGAATAAGGAACAAGTGGTAAGGAAAAGGATTTTAACTTGTTCCTTATTCCTTATTCCTTGTTCCTTAAGAAACGGAATTGTCGATTATTCGTCGTGCTTAAAGAGTACGTAAGTCAAGGCAAAACCGACTGCAAAGGCGATTAAGTTGACTATGATGTACTGGACAATTTGACCGTTCATGTAGAGGAGCATACCGGGCAGAACCGTGATGCCCATACCGGTACCGGCCAATCCGAGGAAGCTGGAAACTGCACCGCCGGCCGCACCGCCTACGCAACCGAACATAAAGGGTTTCATGAGGCGGAGGTTGATACCGAAGATAGCAGGTTCGGTGATACCCAAGAATGCGGGAACTGTCGAGGAGATATAAAGGGCACGTTTACGCGGATCTTGAGTTTTGAGGGAAACTGCCAATGCCGCACCACCTTGAGCAATCGTCGCGCAAGTGATAATCGCGTTGAAGGGGTCGGAACCTTGCGTCGAGAGGAGGTAAATTTCCAACGCGCTGAAGACGTGGTGAACACCGAAGATAACGATAACCTGTTGCAAGCCGCCGATAATCAAACCGCCGACGACAGGAATCGTCAAGAAGTTTTGAACTGCACCGAAGACAACTTGTTCCAAACCGTGCATGATCGGGCCGACAACGAGGAATCCGAGAGCCATCGAGACAGTCAACGTGAGGAACGGGGTAACGATGAGGTCAATCATATCGGGGATAAAAGTTTTCAAGAATTGCTGGAATTTAGCCGCGAAGATACCGAGAACAAGTGCAGGGAGAACCGAGCCTTGATAGCCGACGAGCGGAATTGTCACAAAGCCCAAATCGAGCGGAATAGGTGTTTTTCCTGCATATTCGGGCATGGCAGACGCCTCAACCCATGTGAGACCTTTTTCGGCAATTTCTGCCGCCGAGCCACCGACGACATACGCATTCGGCAAGCCGGGGAAGACGAGCATTAAACCTAAAACGATACCGATAACTGCTGTGCCGCCGAATTTGTTCATCGTCGACCAGCAGACCAATGCCGGCAAGAATGCAAATGCCGTATCAGTCAAAACCTGCGTCATCAACAAGAAGTTGGGATCCCATTCGCTGCCGAGTGAAAGAATAGCACCGCGGGCACCCATGAAAAGACCTGTTGCGACGAGGACGGGGATAATCGGGACGAAAACGTCACCGAGAGTACGGGAAATTTTCTGCATCAAACTCATTTCGGCATAAGCGGCCTCTTTACCGCCGCCGCCCGCCAGGGACGGTTTGAGCTTGATAAATTCCTCCGTAACTTTGTCGACAAAGCCCGTGCCGCAGATAATCTGATACTGTTGAGCCGCGAAGAATTGACCTTTGACGCCTTCGATATTCTCGACCTTTTTCTCTTGGATCTTCGACTTATCGTTGACAATCAGGCGCAGACGCGTTGCGCAGTGTTCAGCAGTGCGGACGTTGTCGGGGCCGCCGACGTACTTCATGATGAGTTTGGCGACGCGCTCTTCATCGGGCAGACCGTCATATTGAGAGTCATCCGCATCCTTTTCGACCGGACCTGCACTGGCCTCTTCAGCAGGAGCCTTTGCAGTGACCTCTTGACCGTCAAGCTCAATCGTAATGTCGCCGAAGTCCGCGTGATTCGTGACAACAACCGGCGTCGTCGTCTCGAAACCCGCTTTCTTGATGGCTTCAGGGCTAAATTCAAGCAGGAGCTGACCGCGTTTAATCTTGTCGCCCGCCTCTGCTTTAGGCGTGAAGCCTTCGCCGTTCATTTTGACGGTATCCATGCCGACGTGAATCAGCAGTTCAATACCGTCATCCGACTTGAGACCGATTGCGTGTCCTGTCGGGAAGAAGACAGTAATTTCACCGTCGAACGGCGAGAAAACTTGCCCCTTCGGATCCTGGACAGCGATACCGCGTCCCATTGCGCCGCTCGCAAAAACGGGGTCGTTGATTGTATTCAACGGCACTAACTTACCGTTCAGCGGGCTGCTTATTCGGATGTCTTTTGCCATAAAAAACCACACCCTCCTAGATTTAAAACCCATAAAAAAAATTTTGTAAAACCGCTTAGATTATACTTTCAGAAAGTTTCAACGTCAATGTAAAAAAAATATTTTTCTTGAGGAGTTTACTCAAGGCAAAAAAATCCCCTCCACATACGGAGAGGTTGAAAAATTTTTTAAAGCGCGGTGATTACCCAAAGATAATTTTTTGCGGCAACTTCATTGACTTTGGCAAGCTGTTCGGCAGTGAGTTTCTTGCTGACATTGAGTTTCGGCGGCCTGTTGAAAAGCGGAACTTTCCTTGCAACAAGTCCGTGCGTCTTCAAGAAATCAATAGCTTCTTGCTCATCTTGCAAAGTTTCATCGGAAATTTTGTCGCCAAAAACATTTTCGTACATTGCTTTAGTCTCGGCGTAAATCGTCGGAGCTTCCGCCTCACCGTAGAGAGCCGCCGCAACGTCCGTGAAATATTTTTTTTGCGTGAAGTCGGAAGTTATCAGACAGCCGCCATGCTTTTTAAGGACGTCGCGGAGATTTTCATACATTTGGGCGCGAACGTCATCGGCAAGATAAATCATGACGCCCTGCTCAATAATGCAAATTTCGCCCTTGAGCTTGTCGGCAGCGGCCATCATGCCGGCCTTATCTTGAAGCCAAAACGAAGTGTACTCAACATTTTTTATGGCCTTCTTGCTACCGAATTCTTCAAGGCACCAATCGCCGATAAGACAAACCGTCTGCAACTCACCGACAATAACCTTGCGCCCGTCTTCGCCCAAAATCATTGGTCGCGGTGAAAGACTGCAAGCCAAATCCATGACGTTCTTAGAATTATTTTGGCGGACAAATTCAATCGCGGCGGCGTAATTCAACTCTTGGAAAAGCGCGTTAGTCAATTCGATTCTCTCGAAGTCGTTCAGATTATCTGCCGTGAAGAAAACCGGTCGATCAATCAGCTTTAAAAATTTTTGAGCTTCGGGAATACCTGCCGCCGCCAGCCATTGCAACTTGACTTGCGCGGAATATTCGACCATTTCAAATTCCGCAGCCCGCGCCGTCGTCGTCAACATCAACGCGAACATCATCACGGCTAAAAATTTTTTCATTGGCAACACCTCATTTTGATTTACTTGCATTTACAAAAAGAAAAATATAAAATTTCTTCGGAAGGAGTGATTTCATTTTGTTAAAAGTAATTAAAAAATTTTTTAATACTATCGGTCAAAGGGGAAGCATATTGCTCCGCGAAGACGGCCGGTTCTTTGTCATGCTTACGATTTTAAATCTTCCTATCTTCATTCAAGAATTTTTTTACGGTGGCAGAATAATTCCTTTCAACGAAAGCTTTTCAAATGCTATGCCGAATTTTTGGCAAGGAACATTTTTTATTTTATTGTTCTGCGTCGCAATAAATCTTTTGCTTAAAAATCACCTCCGAATAAAATTTTTTCTGCAGACAATCTTGATAGTTTTATTCGCAATATTTTTTGTGACGGATATTTTTCTGCTCCACAAATTCAATCTCGTATTGCATGTCAACATGATTCAAATCGTAATGGGCACAAATCCTTCGGAAACAAAAGACTTTCTAAGCAACTACGTCCTGACTTTTCCCGTAATCTTTGGAGTAATTTTTTTTATTGCGGCAATCGTGGCGTTGAGCAAAGGTCTTAAGAAATTTTTTCTCAATCGTTCCGAAGAAAGGCTCAAGCGTTTCAGTATAGACCTGTTGATTATTTTCTTGCCGATTATTTTATTTTGGTGCGGGACAATTGTTTGGGCCGTTACCAGCATTTTATTTAAGCAGACGGAAATAGTTTTTCAAAAAACTACTTTAGGGCGGAATATTTCTCGTTGCGTTGAAGCATTTGATTCGATAGGCGACGAGCCGAAAATTTTGATTGAACTGGACAGTCAAGCGGAGGCTGAAAAAATCCTTTCCGATAATTCTTCCGTGCCATATGTTATTTTGATTTTGGGCGAGGCGACTACAAGAAATCACATGAGCTTATACGGCTATAAACTTCCGACGACGCCGCTTTTGGATTTACGCAATGAACACGGAGAAATTTTCAAGTTGACCGATACAATCTCTTGCGCCAATTACACTATGGCGGCAATGGAAAAAATTTTTACATTCGCCGAAAAAGATGATAACGTCGAATGGTATCGTCACGCAAATATTTTTGATATCCTGCGCCGCGCAAATTATCACACGGTTTGGTTGTCAAATCAAAGTCCCGTAGGTTTTTGGGGCAATCTTGACAGGATTTATGGCAAAAGATGTGATGAGGAATTTTTTGTTGAGCCAAAAGAAAAATTCTCCTTTAAACGCGAATTTGACGCGACTTTACTTCCCGCGCTGGACGAATTTATTTCCCGCGCCTATGAAAAAAATTTTCTGGTTATTCACTTATACGGCACACACTCCATTATAACGAACGTTATCCCAACGAGTTTGCAAAATTCACGCCTGACGACGAAGATAAGCCGACTTTGGAAGGAAGAACTTTTACCGCCGAATATGATAATGCTGTCTTGTACAATGATTTTATAGTCAATGAAATTATTCGCCGCTTTGAGGAAAAAGATGCTGTGATAATTTACATTTCCGATCATGGCGAAGAAGTTTTTGAGAACGGCCGCGAATTTGCCGGTCATTCAATGGAAGAAAGCGGCAATCGCAACATGATAGAAATTCCTGCGATTATTTGGGCGTCAAAAAAATTTCGCCAAAGTTATCCGGAAAAAATTTCCGCGCTCAATGCCGCACTCGACCGACCCTATCGCACAGATTATTTGATTCATGCATTGCTTGACCTGTTAGATATTCGCACGACTTCCTTTGAACCGGAAAAAAGTATTTTAAACGCCCGATTTGATTCATCGCTCCCAAGAATTTATAATCAACAACCCTATATTAAAGACGAATAAAAATTTCTTCCTCATTTAAACTCGACAAACTCATTTATATTCGCGCCGCCCTTAGTCATCGGCTCAACGAAACTGCGCCAGACATTGAGCACAATGACCCGCGGATTTTCCGTATCATCAAGGGCTTTGTTCAGCGCGTGGGCAAAATCTTCTTGAGTAGAGACTGCCTCCGCCTTAATGCCGAAACTTTGTGCGTAGCCGACATAATCCATCGGATAATCCAATTCGCAGGCAATGTAGCGTTCCTTGTAAAAAACTTTCTGCAGCTGGCGAATCATGCCGAGGCTTGTGTTGTTGACAATCAACGAAATTATCGGAAGCTTGAGGCGGGCGATTGTGTAAAATTCATTGCCCGTCATTTTAATTCCGCCGTCGCCGCTGACTGAAATGACGCGTCGATTTTTCCCGTAAGCAAGTTGAGCACCCATTGCCGCGGGAAGTCCGAAACCCATTGTGCCCAATCCGCCGGAAGTAAACCACGTGCGCGGCTCCTCAACATGCAAATGCAATGCCGCCCACATTTGATGTTGACCGACGTCCGTGGCGTATGCAAAATTTTTTCCCGCAGTCTTTTTGGCAATTTGATGCATCGCCCAAGGAACCGTCAGCCGCTCAACCTGATAATCGTAGTCGTATTCTTCCTGCCAACTTTCAATCTGCCGCCACCAATCGACGCGCGGTTTACTTGCCTCGTGACGCATTAAAAGTTTCAAGATGACTTGCATATTTCCCGCGAGTCCGAGACTGCCCCCAATATTTTTGTCGATTTCGGCGGGATCAATGTCAATGTGAATAAATTTTTTCGAGCGCGTGTATTTAGCGACGTTGCCGGTTTGACGGTCACCGAATCGAGAGCCGATAGCTATAACCAAATCCGCTGCCGCGATTGCGTGATTGGCAGCCTTCTTGCCGTGCATACCTGCAAAGCCCAAATTCTGCGGATGACTTCTGGGGACGGCTCCAATGCCCATGAGCGTGTTGACGACGGGCAGATTAAATTTCTCAATGAAGGCGATAATTTCTTTTGACGCGCCCGCTGAAATTGCACCTCCGCCGACGATAACCGCGGGACGTTCAGCCTTGGCAATTTCTTCAGCCGCCTCCGCCGCACAAATGATGAAGTCCGCGTCCGGTTGAGCAGAAATTTTTTCTTTGACTTCTTGCGGACGATAATCTACCTCCGCGAAAAAAATATCTCTGGGCACGTCGACGAGTACCGGGCCTCTGCGCCCGCTCATTGCAATTTCAAATGCCTGACGAATTGTCGGAACGAGCAGCCGCGCCTCTTTGACTTTGAAATTATGTTTCGTGACGGGCATTGTTATATCAAGCATGTCGATTTCTTGGAAAGCGTCGCGTCCGAATAATGCGGTGTCGACTTGCGCCGTTATCGCCACGAGCGGTATTGAGTCCATGAATGCCGTAGCAATTCCCGTGACTAAATTTGTCGCACCCGGCCCTGATGTCGCCATGCATACGCCGACTTTACCCGTCGCACGAGCATAACCGTCCGCCGCATGAGCCGCATTTTGTTCATGCGTCACCAAGATTTGTTTGATTTCTTTTTCGTCAACAAGGGCGTCGTACATTGGCAAAATCATTCCGCCGGGGTAGCCGAAAATCATATCAACGCCCCGTTCGCGCAGACATTCGACGATTGCCCTTGCGCCTGTCATCATCATAAAAATTTTCCTCCCGTTATGAAAAGCAAAACGACTGCCTTAAGCGACAGCCGAATTTTTTATCTGTCAACGCGTTTGATGTCCGCGCCGAGATTTACAAGTTTTTGGACGAGATTATCATAGCCGCGGTCGATGTGATGAATGTAACCGACTTGCGTTTCACCTTCGGCAACGAGAGCCGCCAATACGATTGCTGCACCTGCGCGGAGATCGGTGGCCTTGACTTGACAGCCCGTCAATTTCTCCTGCCCTTCGACAACGGAAGTGCGCCCGTCAATTTTAATCCTCGCGCCCATGCGTCGCAGTTCGTCAACGTGCATAAAACGATTTTCAAAAACAGTTTCCGTGACCATGCTGGTACCTTGCGAAATTGTCAGCATAGCCATAAATTGAGCTTGCATATCAGTCGGGAAGCCGGGATAAGGTAAAGTTTTAATGTCGACGGCTTTTGGACGACGGTCGCAAATAACTCTGATTCCGTCCACGTCCTCGATAACCTTAACGCCCGCCTCTTTGAGTTTGGCGATAACGGGCTTGAGGTGTTCGCTGATGGCGTTGGCAATGTAAACATCACCGCGAGTCATTGCGGCCGCAATCATGTAAGTACCCGCCTCGATTCGGTCGGGAATAATCGTGTAGTCGCGGGCAATTAATTTTTTCGCGCCCTCAACCTTGATGACGTTTGTACCTGCGCCGCGAATTTTTGCGCCCATGATGTTCAGATAATTTGCCAAGTCGACAATCTCCGGTTCTTGAGCGGGATTTTCAATAACCGTTTGACCTTCCGCCATTGACGCCGCCATTAAAATATTTTCCGTCGCGCCGACGCTTGGGAAGTCAAGATAAATCTGCGCGCCCTTCAAACCTTCGGGGGCAACCGCCTCAATGTAGCCGTGCCCGATAGAAATTTTTGCTCCGAGAGCCTCAAAGCCTTTCAAGTGCAAATCAATCGGACGAGTTCCAATCGCACAACCGCCCGGCAGTGAAATTTTCGCCGAACCTAATCTTGCGAGTAACGGCCCGATTATCAGAAATGACGCCCGCATTCTCCGCACGAGGTCGTAAGGTGCTGTTATATTTTCAATCGACGTTGCGTCGACAAAAAGTTTTCCGTTTTCGGGTTCATGACGAACTTTAACGCCGAGAGTCCGCAAAACTTCACTGATTGTGCGAACGTCATCAAGGTTAGGTACTTCGTCCAAACAAGTCTCCCTGTCTTGACCGAGGAGCGTCGCCGCAATGACAGGGAGCACGGCATTTTTTGCGCCGCTGATTTTTACGGTGCCGCTCAATCGATTGCCGCCTTTTATAATCAATCTTTCCAAAATTTCATTCCTCCTTAGGGACTAGTAATTAGGAACTAGTAACTAGAAGGGATTAGTAATCTAGTTCCTAGTTCCTAGTTCCTAAACTAAACCTTCTCGACGTTGAGAGTTGTGCGCATGACATTATCGATGACGTAATTTGTATCGACTTTATTGTCAGCTTTTTTGGAAGTCTTACCTTCCTTTTTGAGCCGAGCTTGAATCCGCTTCACTTGAGCAATTTCTTGACGGATTTGCTTATCGGTCTTGGCCTCATTGGAGCCGCCGACTTCAACGACGAGTTGATTGTTTTTACCGGTCTTGAGGAAATCTTTTATCTTGTCTTCGTAACTTCTGTTTGAATCGGCGGTGATGAGTCCCGCATTTGCCATTGCTTGAGCTTGATTTACCGGAACGAGTGCTCCGCCGTGAATTTCGAGTGCCAAATTTCCCTGCCGCGCAGTCAAAGGTACGGTGTAAGGCAAAGTAACTTTTTCAGTGGGCTTGCGATAGGGTTGAAGTTCGACAATCAAATTAACCGTTTCACCGGGCTTAACTTTTTTCTTATCGGGCGTGACGGAAATAATTGACGCCGTGCGCCGTTCAGTATCAAAGGACATATTCACATCTACGCCAAAAATATTCGACTCTTCTTTTGTGTTCGAGCAGACGAGATTAAGAGCTTGCATGAGTTCAAGAATTGCAACCTGCCCGACGTCCGTGGCGTTGTAAAACATATTTTTCCGAGTCAATTCACCGCCGCTGACGACGTTGGTTTTGATATTGAAATCAATTTCAACAGTGCTTTCCGCCGTAGTATCAGCCATTTTATTTAGCGCAGTGTAAACAATCGCCGCGCCGAGTTTCGGAATCAAATTTTCATTGTAAGCAATCGTCGCGTTGTAAGTTTCCTGCTTATCAAGGGCGTTGTCTTTAACCGTGACGGTAATCGGGACGACTGCCGGAAATGTTCCCAAAATGCCGGCAATGCCCGAATCACGATCTTGATTGATTCGGCCGATAATGTGTCCAATCCCCGCAAGCTTAATGCCGTTGCCTTTGATACCGGAGACCGAGCCGATAACTGAAGCGTCCGTCATGAAATAATTCACGTTGCCCGAATGCATGAAGGAATGTCCGAACGCCAAAATTTTCTTGCCGTCGACAGCAGTAACCGTGCCCGTTGCACCGAGTGAAAAGTCACCGTAAATCAGCGCGACACCCAATGCCGAACCGGGATCAAGCGTTGCGTTGAAGTTAAGCCCGCGTTCGACAGTCTTGGGAGCCGTCTGAATTTTTTTCAAGCCGAGTTCACGTTGCAAGAAATTTATGCCCCGCGTATCAAAGCCGCTGAAATACAACGCGTCAACGTCTTCCACTTCCACGCCGTCGCCAATATCTTCGACAGGTTCGGCAGGTTTGGCAGGTTCGGCAGGTTTATCCGTCTCGACGACTTCAACGGCTGATTCGTCTTTATTTTCAGGCTCAACCTTTTCTTCGGATTTATTTTCTTCCTCGACCTTGGCAATCTTAAAATAATTTACTTGCGCCTTGGGATCGGGTAAAGTCCAAAGTTCCAACATACTTTCAATCGGCGTGATTAAAACGGTGTAAGGATCCATTTCTTTTAGCGTGGCGGCCAATGCGCCGACGAGTTTTCCGTCAATGTAAACGGGGCTGCCGCTCATGCCCTGCAAAATTCCGCCCGTGCGCCGAATGACTTCGCCCGAAGTTTGAGCGATGATAATGCGCTTGGAACCTTTACCTTCGTCCGTCAAGCCGACAATGCTCACGTCGAAATTTTCAATTTTGCCGGAGCCGTCGACCACCGTGTAAGCTTTGCCGGTCATGCCGCTGCGCAGTTGGTCGAAGGGATAAATTTCGGGCATTGCGAAGACCGAACGCGGTACGGCAAAAATCATCAGCAATAAGGTTAAGAATAATTTCGCAAACAATCTTTGCAAGTCTTTCAACTCCATTTCGGAAAGCAAAACTTTAATCAATAATTAATCCGAAACATAATAAATCATTTTTTCGGAATCGTCAACGCGCCGCCTTATATCACAGGGATTAGGGAGCAGGGAATAGGTTTATCTAATCCCTAATCTATTTTAATTCCCGCGGCCTCAAGCAGTTTTGAATAATATTCCATGCGCGCATCAAATTCGTCCGACTCTTTCTGATACTGCGCTTTAACGTCCGCGTTCATGTCCTTGACAATCGGCTCTGATGCCATAATCGCGACGGCCATAACCGAACGTCCGACATCGATAAGAGCTTTTTGGATTTTGGGATCTGTATTTGCCTGCTTGAATTTTTCCCACTGCTCCTTATCTTCGGGCTTGCCATCTTTGTCAACGTCGACGCCCGCAAACAATTCCGTGCAATTATCCAGGATAAATTTATCTTGCGCCGCCCTGTCAAGCTGCATGTACTGACGAAGTTGCGGTTCCTTTTCGGCCAACATCTCATTGGCGACTTTGTTAGTGGCATAACCGAGAAACACAACCGCAATTACGCCGACAATCCCAAGGCCGATTAAAATTTTCTTTAGCATAATTTAACCTCCTGATTTTATTCTTATGCATTATACAACAGATGTCAAATTTTGTTGCGGGATTCAAGCGGCAGGAAAAATTTTTCATTGCCCGAATCAAACCGATTAAAGGAGGCTAAATTAAATGGCAACAATCATTACGAAGGACGGAACTTTAGCGGAGGTTGAGGGCGCGGAGGCTTTACATGCACTGCGTCACACCGCCTCACATATCATGGCGCAAGCGATTAAACATCTCTACGGCGGCGCGGACGGTAAAGGCGTTCAACTT
Organism: Selenomonadaceae bacterium; assembly: GCA_017427545.1. Classification (GTDB taxonomy): domain Bacteria; phylum Bacillota; class Negativicutes; order Selenomonadales; family Selenomonadaceae; genus Quinella. The sequence continues at coordinate 12,725 of JAFRSO010000022.1, read as the reverse complement.
GCAATCGGGCCGGCGATTGACACGGGATTTTATTACGATATCGACACCGAAAAGAAAATTACCGACGAAGATCTTGCCGACATTGAACGCGAGATGAAAAATATCGTCAAGCAAAATCTCAAGTTGGAACGTTCGACACTTTCGAGAACCGACGCGTTGAAAAAATTTGCTGACGAGGGCGAAATTTACAAAGTCGAGCTGATTGAGGCATTGCCCGAAGATGCGGAAATTTCTCTGTTCACGCAGGGAGATTTTACAGACCTTTGCGCGGGACCTCATGTTCAATCGACGGGCAAGGTTAAAGCGTTCAAACTCATGAGCCTTGCCGGAGCATATTGGCGCGGCGACGAGCATAATAAAATGTTGCAGAGGATTTACGGCACGGCCTTTGAAACTAAAGACGAGTTGAAAGATTATCTGCACATGTTGGAGGAGGCGGCGCGTCGTGATCATCGCAAACTCGGCAAGGAGTTGGATTTGTTCAGCTTGCATGATGAAGGGCCAGGCTTCCCATTCTTCCACCCCAACGGCATGATTATCCGCAATGAGCTGATTGATTATTGGCGCGAAGTTCATCGCCGTTACGGCTATCAGGAAATTAAGACGCCGATTATCCTCAACCGCAAACTTTGGGAGACTTCGGGGCATTGGGATCATTACAAGGAGAACATGTACTTCACGAAGATTGATGAGGAAGATTACGCGGTTAAGCCCATGAATTGTCCGGGCAGCATGTTAGTTTACAATACGCATGTGCACAGCTACCGCGAATTGCCGTTGAAGTTGGGCGAGTTGGGATTGGTTCACCGTCACGAGAAGAGCGGCGTGCTTCACGGACTGTTCAGGGTTCGCAATTTCACGCAGGACGACGCGCATATTTACATGACGCCCGAACAAATTGAGCCGGAAATCCAAAAGACGATTGACTTGTTCGACGAGGTTTATAAAACTTTCGGGCTGACGTATAAGGCGGAGTTGTCGACGCGTCCGGAAAATTCAATGGGTGATGATGCGACTTGGGAGCTTGCGACTAATGCTCTGCAAAAAGCTCTGGAACATCGCGGGCTGGAATACATCGTCAATGAGGGCGACGGCGCATTTCACGGCCCGAAGATTGACTTCCACCTCAAAGACTCAATCGGTCGTACATGGCAATGCGGCACGATTCAGCTTGATATGCTCCTGCCCGAAAAATTCGACTTGAATTATATCGGCGAAGATGGCGAAAAGCATCGTCCGATTATGGTTCACCGCGTCGTTTACGGCTCAATCGAACGCTTCATTGGTATTTTGATTGAAAATTACGCGGGCGCATTTCCGGTATGGCTGGCTCCCGTGCAGATAAAACTTTTGCCGATAACTGACGCGCATCTCCCCTACGCCAAAGAACTTGCCGAAAAATTTTTCAACCTCAAACTTCGCGCAGAAGTCGACGACCGTAACGAGAAAGTCAACAAGAAAATTCGTGACGCGCAAGTCCGCAAAATTCCCTACACGATTGTTATCGGCGACAAGGAAGTTGAGACGGGCGTCCTGCCGATTCGCAAATACAGCACGAAAGATAGCGTCAACATGAGCGTCGAAGATTTTGTTGCTTATGTTCAGGAAAAAATTTCTACGCGCGACCAAGAATTTTAATTAGGGATTAGGGCTAGGGATTAGGGAGTAGGGAGTAGGTAAAACTGCTCCCTGTTCCCTAAATAGGAGGTTTTTGAAATGAAAATTGTTGTATTGGACGGCTATACCCTCAACCCCGGCGATTTGACTTGGGACGGCTTCAAGGCTCTCGGCGATTGCAAAATTTACGACCGCACGAGTTTGACTGACGACACCGAAATTATTTCTCGAATCGGTGACGCGGAAATTGTTATCACGAACAAAACGCCGCTCACGAAAAAAATCCTCGACGCCTGCAACGTCAAATATATCGGCGTGCTTGCCACGGGCTACAACGTCGTCGACATTGCCGCCGCTAAAGAAAAAAATATCCCCGTCACGAACATTCCGACTTACGGCACGCAATCCGTCGCGCAATTTGCATTTGCTTTGCTCTTGGAGATTTGTCACCACGTCGCCCATCACAATCAAGCCGTTCATGAGGGACGCTGGGAAAGTTGCCCGGACTTTTGCTTCTGGGATTATCCGCTGATTGAACTGGCCGGCAAGACTATGGGCATTATCGGCTACGGGCGAATCGGTCAGGCTACCGGCAAGCTCGCGCAGGCTTTCGGCATGAAAGTTATCGCCTTCGATGCCATGCGTGAAGTCGGTACGAAACTCGGAGATTGTTCATTTGTCGAACTCGACGAACTCTTTGCAACTTCCGACGTTATCGCCTTGCACTGTCCGCTGTTCCCCTCGACGCAAGGAATTATTTGCAAGGAAAATATCGCCAAGATGAAAGACGGCGTTATAATCCTCAACAACAGCCGCGGAGGTTTGGTCGTCGAAGAAGATTTGCGCGAAGCTCTCGACAGCGGGAAAGTTTTGGCGGCGGGAGTTGATGTCGTCAGCACTGAACCAATTAAAGGTGATAATCCTCTCCTCGGCGCGAAAAATTGTTTCATCACGCCGCATATCAGTTGGGCACCGAAAGAATCTCGCGAACGCCTCATGAATATTGCCGTGGAAAATCTCAAGTCGTGGCTCAACGGCAAGCCCGTCAACGTCGTCAACAAGTGACATGCGGAAAATATTTTTCCTGCTGCTGTTCGACTTGCTGATAAGCTGCGCGGTTGCAACGTGGCTTTACTTCACGCGGGGAATCGACGCGGCGTTCATGACGGGACTTTCAATCTTCGTAGCATTCTCGCCGATATGTTTAGTGCTGGCGGCACCATTCACGTTATATCTTGCCGGCCGAAAAATCGCAAAGCTCGGAGTGACTTTCAACAATCCCAACGCCCTGAAAATTTTGGCGGAAGTAAACGTCGTCGCCCTGCCTTACAATCGCGTTTTAACTTGCAACGAATATTACATAACGGATTTGGTGCCGGAGGGTTTGAATCAGCCGACGTTGTTGGCGATGGCGGCGGGTGCCGAACGTGACGCGGAAAATATTTTGGGGCGAATGATTTACGACACGGCAAGTTATCGGGCGTTGAGGATGCAACCTTCGACGGATTTTGCAGAATTTCCCGGACGCGGCGTTGAGTCAAAAGTCAGCGGCACGATTGTCCGCGTAGGAAATCCCGCGTGGATTGAAAGTCTCGGCGTCTCGATAAGTGCAAAACTTCGCACGAAGATTGATCAACTCCTCGTCAAGGGCAAAACGGTTTTACTTGTCAGCACGGGCAGATTGGCTCGCGGAGTCATTGCGCTCAAGGACGACATCAACGACGACGCGATTAAATTTCTGGGCGAAGTCAAGCGCAGTGGGATTGAAACTCTCCTGCTGACTGCTCAACCTAAAAAGATGACGAGTTGGATAACGAAAAATTTTGCGCTGGACAATATCCGCACGAATTTGACGCCGGAAGGTAAAGCCCGCGAAGTTCAAATTTTCCGCGCCAAAGGTAAAATTGCGGCAGTTATCGGTTCGGACATGCAAGACTTGTCCGCGCTAAATGCCGCTGATATATCGTTCATGTTGGAGGGCGGGACGTTGAAATCTTCGGACGTTAAGTTTGACTTTGAAATTCCGACGCTTGAAAGTTTTTTGGCAGTCAGGGAAATTGCGTTAAAGGTCGTCAACGTCCTCAAGCTCAATCGCCGAATCGCGCTGGCGTCGTGGATAATTTTGGTACCGCCGGCGTTGCTGTCGGCATTGGAAAATCCGCCGATACCGTTTCACCCGTTAGCAGCGGTGGCGGGCGTGATAATTTTCAGCGCAATAATTTTGGCGAACTCATTACGCACGAGGTAAGGGACTAGCCGCTAGCAGCTAGCAGCTAAGAAGGAGGTTTTAATTTGAAATATATCAGCACGCGTTCCAAAATCAAACCGATAACTTCGGCGGAAGCAATCTTGCAAGGACTTGCTCCCGACGGCGGATTATTCGTGCCGGAAAAAATCCCGAAGGTCAAGCTTGACGAAATTGACGCGCTCAAGGAAAAATCTTATGAGGAAATTTCAGCGTGGCTCCTCGGAAAATATTTGACGGACTACACCGCCGACGAGCTGGGCGAATGTGCCGAACTCGCTTACAACTGGTTCGACGTTCACGCAAGAGTGCCCGTATCGATTTTGATTCAAGACCCGTCAAATCCCGTTGCGCCCGTCGGAAATATGGAATTGTGGCACGGGCCGACATCAGCTTTTAAAGACGTTGCACTGCAAATGCTCCCGCACCTCATGCGCATGGCGTTGCAAAAAGTCGGTGAGACGAAAAAAATTTTAATCCTCGTGGCGACTTCTGGCGATACCGGCAAAGCTGCTCTGGCAGGATTCGCGGACGTGCCTCAAACCAAAATCATGGTCTTTTATCCCGAAGACGGCGTCAGCAAAATTCAACGTCTGCAAATGGTCACGCAAGCCGGCGATAATGTCAACGTCACGGCGGTCAGAGGAAATTTCGACGATGCTCAAACCGGCGTCAAGAAAATTTTCGGCGACAAAAAAATCCGTGCCGAACTTGATAAATTGGGCGTCAAGTTAAGTTCCGCCAACTCGATTAACTGGGGGCGACTCGTCCCGCAAATCGCTTACTATTTTTCCGGCTACGTCGAATTAGTCAAAGCCAATCAAATTCAACTCGGCGACAAAATTATTATCAGCGTCCCGACCGGCAATTTCGGCAACATCCTTGCCGCATATTACGCCTTGAAAATGGGTTTGCCCGTCAAGAAATTAATTTGCGCCTCGAACATGAACAACGTTTTGACGGAATTTTTCGCGACGGGAACTTATAATCGCAAGCGCGAATTTTACAAGACAATCACGCCGTCAATGGACATTTTGATTTCAAGCAACTTGGAGCGACTGCTTTATCATGAGAGCGGCGGCGATTTTCGGCAGATTAACCGCTACATGGGCGAACTCAATTCACGCGGCAAATATACTGTCGACAAGTCTTTAAAATCGCGGCTCGATAAAATTTTCCACGCCGAATACGTCAGCGAAGATGATACGAGACTTTTCATCAAGCGGATTTACGATTCGTTCAAATATCTGATTGATACGCACACCGCCGTTTCAATTTGCGCGTTAAGTAAATATAGCGGCAGGACGAATGATTTAACGCCCGTGCTCAATGCCTCGACTGCCAGCCCGTACAAATTTACCGGAGCAGTTTTGGAAGCTCTCGAAAAATCTGCGGAAGGCGTCGACGATTTGGATCAACTCGCCCTGCTCAACAAGGTTACGAACTCCAAAATTCCCAAAAACCTTGCAGCACTTTCCGCCGCACAAATTTTACACAGCGACGTTTGCGATAAAGACGAAATGCCCGAACGCGTCTTGAAGTTCGCCGCGAAATAAAAAAATTATCCCCCTCCAAAATCGGAAGGGGATTTTTTTGCGTGGAAACTGTCATCAATCGGGCAGCGGTTTTTGATAGAAAAACGGCTTGTAAGTGACGTAACCTATTTGCCGCGAATTTAAAATTGATTCTGTGCCGCCGACGAAGAGAATACCGCCGGGCTTGAGTGCCTTGAAGAAATTTTTATACAGCTCGGCTTTGGCCTCTTCGGTGAAATAAATGACGACGTTGCGGCAGAGGATGAGGTCAAAATTTCTCTCGAAGCTGTCCTTTAAAAGGTTGTGGCGTTTGAAGTCGACGGGCATTTTAATTTCCGGCTTGATAGCAAATTTACCGTCGGGCGTCTTGGTGAAATATTTGACGCGGCGGTCGGGACGCATTGATTTAATTTCATCGGCAGTGTAAATGCCCTTCTTCGCCTTGCCGATAATTTCAATGTCGAGGTCGGTCGCCAAAATTCTGTGACGTTTACTCGGCGTCAATTCCTTCATGATAATCGACAGGGTGTAAGGTTCCGCGCCGATTGAACAGCCCGCGCTCCAAATGTTGAGTGAATCGCTGCGCTTCAAAAGATACGGGATAACATCGTTTTCGACTTGATCGAATTTGTCGGGGTTGCGGAAGAATTCGGAGACGTTGATTGTCAAATACTCAATGAAGTCCGCGAATTTCTGCTTGTCCTTAACGGCGTCGTTGAAAAAGCTGGTGTAAGACTTGAACGGCGTCTTTTGAATGAGGTTGTTGATACGCCGCCGCATTTGCTGTTCCTTGTAAAGCTGTAAATCGATACCGGTCTTGCGATTCAATTTGTCCTTAAAAAGTTCCCAGTCCTTGTCATCCATAATGAAACCTCCTTGCTTAAAGTTTTAACGGCATTGTAGCAGAGGCGAAGGATAATTTCAACTGAAAAAGCCGCGTCCTTCGACACGACCTTTCCAAATATTTTAAACGATTAATTGTCGGGAAAATTTCTAACCGCTGACAGCTAATCACTAATCACTAAGTTGGTCGGGGTGACAGGATTTGAACCTGCGACATCAAGTTCCCAAAACTTGCGCGCTACCCCTGCGCTACACCCCGTGCAAAAAATTTTACAACGCTTACTGCAGGCTGTCAAGGAGCGATTTATCCAGGACGGTCAATATAACTTCCAAATCTTTTTCGGCTAAAAAATCTTTTATGGCTTGAACGGCGACTTTGAGTGCGTCACGTGGCGGATAGCCGTAAATACCGCTTGATATGAGCGGGAAGGCGACGCTTTGCAAATTATTTTCGGCGGCAAGTTTTAAGCTGTTCGTGTAGCAGTTACGCAAAAGATTTTCCTCACCGAAATTACCGCCGCGCCAAATCGGCCCCGCCGTGTGAATGATAAATTTCGCGGGCAGATTGAATCCAGAAGTTATGACGGCCTCACCGGTTTGAATCGGCGAAAGTTTATCGCAAGCCGCCTGCAGTTGACTATATCCCGCCGCACGGAAAATCGCTCCGCAAACTCCTCCGCCCGCCGCAAGTTGAGTGTTCGCCGCGTTGACAATCGCATCAACTTCAAGCCGAGTGATGTCCGCGCTCAAAATTTTTAACGCCATAAAAAATTCTCCTCTAAAAATCCAAGCTTACGCCAAAACTTTTTCTATGTCGTCATACTCGACAATTTCCGTTTCAATATCGCCGTCAGATTTGTCTATGTCGACCACATAAGCAATTCCGATTTTCAGCACGTCGGCGATATAAGCAATTTCCCCGGTTTTGAGCAAAACTTTATCGAATTCATTAATCTCCATAACGACACCTCATTTCTTACGCTTTTTGATGTAAATACTAGTCAGACGAATTTCCTTCGTTTCAGCGTCTATAATCCATCCTGTCATAACAGAAGCCGTTTTTCCATTTTCGCCTGTCAAGTCCATCAATATTTGAAAAGGCTCGCCGTGAATAGTAGCCGATTTTCTTTCCGGTTCAAAGTCATTGACATGACTCGTTACGTTTTCAATCAGCTTATCAACGTTGCTGAGATTGTAGCCCAGAGCTTTTTCAAAGGCAAGAGCTTTATCGGGGGCTTTATCGGGATTGAGCGCGTATTGCGTCAGCTTCGCCATTGAGATATGAGCCTCGCCGAAATCCTTGATATTAAGCTTTACGACGGTTGAAGGATTCAAAAATCCAAGCTCATGAAGATTTCGTCGGTGTCGAGGTCGAAGATTTGAATTTTGTCGTCAGTGATTGTGGCGACGCTTGTACGCTTATCGGGTTGATTCGTAAGATACGGCGAGACTGTGCCGGGGTTGAGGAAAATAGTTTCACCGCGCTTTTCAAGTACGGGTTTGTGAATGTGTCCGTTGATGAAAATATCCGCGCGGAAAGTTTTGGCAATTTTATCTTTATCATCATCATTCGGCAAAAGATGCCCGTGATTTACGATAATGCGCTTGCCGTTCGCGAAGACGTGAGCATAGGGAATCAGCACAGGCACTTCAAGGACGAGTTGATCGACTTCAGAATCACCGTTGCCGCGAGCAATCACGAACGGAATTTTTGAGGCGTTGATAAAATTCGCCAGAGCCTTCGGATTGTAATCGTCGCCCTTGTAATTGGGATTGTTCGGCCCGTGATAGCAGACGTCGCCGGCGTGCAGAATCAAATCCGCGTCGGAAAAAAATTTTTCCACGGCAAGCTTAACGCGTTCGTGATAGCCGTGAGTGTCGGAGATAACGCCAATTTTCATTTCGAGCACCTCATTTATTTTCGAGAGCCATAATTTTATTGACGCGCCGTTCATGACGTCCGCCGGCAAATTCAGTCGTCATCCACGCACGAACAATTTCACCTGCAGGGCCAAATCCCGTGACGCGTCCGCCCATTGCCAGGACGTTTGAATTGTTATGTTCGCGGCTCATCTTTGCGGAATAAACGTCGCCGCACAGTGCACAACGAATGCCCTTGATTTTGTTGGCGGCAATCGAAATGCCAAGACCCGTTCCGCAAAGGACAATGCCCCTGTCAGCCGCGCCGCTCACAACGTCCGCGCAAACTTTTTCGGCAATATCGGGATAGTCAACGCTCTCCTTGCCGAATGTGCCAACGTCTTTAACTTCGACGTCCTCAAACTCCGCCAAAACTTTCTTGACTTCCTCCTTGAGTTCAACTGCGCCGTGATCGCTGCCGATTGTAATTTTCATTGCAAATGCTCCTTCCAAAAATTTTCGTCAATTATATTTCGACGTAGGACGATTGTCCATAAAAAATTTTACGGCTGAATGTCATCGAAGACCGCCGGCAATTTCTCGACGAGGATTTTATAAATTTTCAGGGCGACTTCCCGCATTTGAGGATGCGCCGCTTTAGCCGTCCGCAGTTTCAAAAAATGCCGCAGTTCGCGCAAATTCATCGTCACGAAAATTTCTGTCTTGAGTGAATTTGGTAGGATTGAACGCGCCTCTTCAGGTTTGACACCGTTAGCACGCATTACCAGATAATTTTTTTCCAGCTGCGCCATTGTCGACTTCCACAGCTGAAAATTTTCGTCATCTTCCGCCCAAAAACACGGCTTGATAAAAGTTAATTCTCCGCCGAACTTCCCCGCGCTGTAATCGCAATAGCGCGTTGATTCTTGGGAGTAACTCGCGATTCTGTGACGAACGAGTTCATGAGTAACTCCGCGGTCGCAAATGATTTTGAACGAAATCGCCGCGTGCTCGATAACCGATTCATGGCCGCGCTTGATTACCCCACGAATAAATTTTTCGGCAGTATCGTCTTTGATGTTGCCTTCAGATTTGTAGCAGACGCGTCCCGCCCGCTCAATTTTTTTCATAATTGCCGCCGCGTCGAAGTCGTCAACCAACTCAACGCTCGGCTCAATAATTTTCATTGCCCGCCCTCCTCAAGTAAAAAAATTTTTTCATCGCGTATTTCAAGGGAATTATTCTCGACGACTTCTTCCGGAGAAATTTTCCTGTCGATAATCTTTCGTTCACGCAGAAGCTTTCCAAAAATTTTTAGCGGTATGCCGTTCACGAAAGGTATTGAAAAATTTTTCTCGTCGTAAGAAATTGAAATCGTCCGAATCTCCAAAACGTGTTCATTCAAATAAGCGTCGACGTTGAGTTCCAAATCGTCCTGCGCGGCAGACATTTCCTTTTCGTCAATCAGATAAACTCGCCCGTAACGAATCTCAAGCAAGCTGCCGGCCGCAACTTTTTTGGCGGAAGAATTTTTGCCGATGATATTTTTGTCGCGAAGAAGCTTTTCAAAAATGTTGAGCGTCATGCCATTCACGAAGGGAATTTCAAACAATTTGCCGTTGTGCTTGACGAAAATTTTTTTCTCTTCGGGGTGACGGGAAAAATAATCGTCAAAATTTCCGGTCGACTCGGTGTAAAGTTCGCTTAGCCTTTCCTCGTCACAGAGATAAATTTTATCGTCGCAAACGTCCAGAAAATTTTTTTGAGCAATGCTTTTGGCGGAAGTTCCCTTGCCGATAATTTTTTTCTCGCGCAGAAGCTTGCCGAAAAGTTCAAGGGATATTCCGTCGACAAAAGGCACCTCGAAAATTTTACCATTGTGCTTGATAAAAATATTTTTGACGTTTGCCGCATGATAATCAAAATACTCGTCAAGATTTTTAACCGTGTCGTAGTAAATTTTTTCCTGCTCCTCCTCATTGCAAAGCCAAACTTTTCCGCTGGAAACTTTCAGCAGATTTTTCCGGGCAGTTTGAATCGGTGAAGCCGCCTTGCCGATAATTTGCTGTTCACGAAGAAATTTCCCGAATAAATCAAGCGGCATACCGTTCACAAACGGGATTTCATGAAGCTTTTCGTTGTGCCGAATAAAAATTTTAATCATCTCGTCCGCATGCTCGGAAAAATAATTTTCGATTAATTCGGCTTGAGTGGGTCGGGCAAGTTCCTCTTCGGAGTGAAAATAAATTCTGTTCCGCGACACCCTCAAAAAATTGTAGGTGATAAATTCTCGGATTGAGCCGCTTCGTTTCAAAATCCCCAAATCGTGCAGAGTCCGCCCGAACATCGTAATTCCCATTCCCGCCACGAACGGCATTTCAACAATATCATCGCCGCTCTTGACCAAGATAAATTTTACTCTCGATTCGCGGTCGAAGAAATATTTTTTTACGTCGAAACTCAATCGTGGCAAAAATTTTTCCAGCTTCAAAGGCACGTTCCCGAAGCCCAATCGATAATCTTTCAGCTCGACGGTTGACGGGTCAATATCCAAAATTTTCAGCTGTCGGCTTAAAGATTTATGCCCCGCGCCGTTCGACACAATGAAAACTTTTTTCTCGAAGTCGGTAGCAAATTTTATCGCGGGCAGAAAATCTTTGTCACTCGACACGATGATTATCAGCTCAAGATCCGGCTCGTCAATAATCGCCCGAACCATTTCAATGCAAAGCCACGTATCCGCAGAATTTTTCCCGTAAAAACAATTTTGCACGCGATAAATTTTCTCGTCAAGGTCGCGATATTTGTAGGGAAGACTTTCCTCTTTGGCGATGATGTCGACTTTTGTAATCGTGTGCTCCTTGCCGAAATATTCGACGACTTGAAATGTGACGGAAGGCGGAATATTTTCTGCGTCAACGAAAATGTGTGCTATCAAAGCGAATCTCCTTTCTTTTGCAGATTTTATCACGAAGGCGATTTTTCTACAACGCAGGATTTTTTCATAGTCAAGCCGAATTAACCGTTAATATATTTCGTAATTGATTTTCAGACAGATTGGAGTAGAGACGAGTGAGCGAAACAATTTTAAATAAAGCGCGGGAAGAAATTTTAAACGGCGTGCTCGAAAAATTTGCAATGTTGGCGGCAATTCCGCGCCCGTCGAAACATGAGGAGCAAGTCAGCAATTTCTTGAAGAAATTTCTTGAGGGACTCGGCATCAAGGTTTTGCAGGATCGATTTAAAAACATTATCGCCGAAATTCCCGCCACTGCCGGTAAAGAAAAATCCCCGATGACGATTTTGCAAGCGCATATGGATATGGTTTGCGTGGCGGAAGAAGGTTATGCCTTTGAACCGACGACTGATCCGATAAAGTTGATTCGCGGCGAAAAATTTTTGGAGGCGGAAGGTACGAGTTTGGGCGCGGATAACGGCATCGGTGTCGCGGAAATTCTTTACCTTGCCGAAAATCATCAAGACTTTGATCACGGGCGAATCAGGATAATTTTCACGACCGATGAGGAACAGGGTATGAGCGGCGTTATCGGGCTGGACAAAAAATTCGTAATCGGCGCGAGCTGTCTTATCAACTGCGATTCGGAAAAATTCGGCGAGATTGTGGCAGGAGCTGCAGGTTGCGTTCAGGCTACTTTTTGGCGCGAACTTCATTACGTCCGCCCCGACACGAAACTTGGCACAAATGCTGTGATTAAAATCAGCGGACTGCGCGGCGGTCATTCGGGCGGAGAAATTTCTTCAGGACGCGTCAACGCTATCAAAGTTGCCGTCAAAGTCATGCGGTTTATAACTCGTTACGGAAAAATTCGGCTGTCGAGTTTGAGCGGCGGAAAAGCTTTCAACACCATTCCCGACAGTGCGCAAATGGTAATTGCCACGGATTTAAGCGCGGAAAATCTTCAGAAAATCTGCAAGGCAATGGAGCGGCGCGTTAAAAAAGTTTACGGCTCAACTGAACCGAATTTGAAGATTGAGTCGGAACTCATCAAACGTCCCGATAAAGTTTTGCACGCCAAAGATTACGACTTCCTCACGAATTTTATTGAGATGATGCACAGCGGCGTTTATCTTATGTCGCCCGAAAATCCCACTCAAGTTTTGGCGTCAGCGAATTTGGGAAGCGTGCGCATGAACGATAAATTTGTTGAGCTGAAAGTTATGCCGCGAGCCAATGCCGATGAGTTGCTTGAAGAGCTTATCGAGGGATTCAGCCGAGCCGCGCAGCTTTGCACTTTCACGAGCAAATTTCCTACGCCGACGCCCGCTTGGAATTTCAATCCCAAAAGCAAACTCTTAAAGCTTGCCGAAGAAGTTTTCACGGAGCAAAACAATTACGCGCCCGAAGTCAATACAGTTCACATGAGCGTTGAGACGAGCTTTTTCATCAAGAAAAATTCCAAGCTTGACGTGATTTCAATCGGCACGACTAATGAAAATATTCACAGCCCGAACGAACGCTTGCAGCTTGACACGGTCGCGCCGCATGTGAAATTTATCGTCGGTTTGCTGGAAAAGATTTCTTGTTAAGGGAAATGGGAAAAGGGAAATGGGAAAAGGGAAATGGGAAAAGGGATTTTAACTCCTAACTCCTAACTCCTAACTCC
>JAFRSO010000021.1 GCA_017427545.1 Selenomonadaceae bacterium | reverse complement strand
TTGACCCCACTACCTTGCCGGCCAGCTCAATCAATAGCGGTTCCGGTGTTGAAATCTCTTATTCCGGCGACGCTGAACTCAAAGACTTCTTCGTTACCTTCAGCATTCCCGAAACCAATATCCTTGCCGGCGTCGTCACTTGCAACAACGTACCTAACTTGTGGCTTAAAAAAGGCGTGTCCGACATCGCGGTTAAGCCTTGTACACTCACTCTTCACACTCCCGAAACTAATAATTACAAAGCCGCTTCCGTTACTTTCACTGTTTCTTAAGGAGGGATAATCTATGGCTGATAAAGTTACTACCAATAACGTCCTCAAACTCGCCGCCGCCTATTCCGACGGCTCTACTCGCACTTTCAGCGTCGACAATCCTAAGGTTCCCGTTGCCGCCGCTGATATTAATTCCCTTGGTGCCTATATCAAGGAACATGAGGTTTTTGTCAACGATAGCGGGGCTACCTTCGACGCCTTCACCAACGCTAAACTCGTTGAAGACGAAACTACCAAGCTCGACTTGACGAGTAACTAATCTTTCTTTTGTGCGGTCTGTCATTTCATTTTTTAAGGAGGTTTTCTTTATGGCTGCTGTCACTAAGGACGAAGTTAAATCTTTCGTCAAAGCCGCTCTTGCCGCTCTCGACGCTCAATATAAGGCTCGTTTCGCCAATAACTCTTCCCTTGCCGTCGTCAAAGGCGACCTTAGCGACCTTTCCGACAAGGTTGACGATATCAACGTCGACACCAGCAATTTCGTCGAAAAAGAGGAAGGCAAGGTTCTCAGCTCCAATGATTTTACTGACGCTGACAAGCGCATTCTTGAGGAGCTTCAGGCTAATTCTTCCTTCGACGCTCAAGACGTTCTTGACGTTTTGCCCGACTAATTCTTTTCTTTCCTTTTTGAGCCGCCACTTTCATTCTGGCGGCTCTCTTTTTTTAAGGAGGTTTCATCATGCAAGGTATTGATGTTTCAGAGAATAACGGTTATGAGCCGCTTGATTGGCGCACTATCAAAGCCGCTGGTATTGACTTCGCTATCTGTCGTACCGGTTTCGGTAAGGGCGGTTTAGACCCGACCTTCATTCAAAACGTCAACGGTGCTCACGACGCAGGGTTGATTTGCGGCGCGTATCATTACAGTTGCGCACTCACGCCTTCCGACGCTATCATTGAGGCTCAATTTTGCAAGCGCATTATCCACGAGGCAGGTGTTTTACTCGAATTACCCGTTTGGTTTGACATGGAAGACGCCGACGGTTACAAGTCACGTCACGGTTTTTCTTTCACGCGGAGGAATATTACTAACATCTGCAGGGCGTTTCTCGACACCATTAAGCCTCTTGACTGCGGAGTTTACGCAAGTTATTCTTGGCTTGAAGATTTTATCGACTGGCAGAGTTTAGGTTGTGCTGTTTGGAACGCTCAATGGGGGCGCAATGACGACTTCAAGGGCTACATGTGGCAGTTCACCAACAAACTTTTAATCGGCCGTTACAAATTCGACGGCAATATACTCTACAAATAAAGTTTTAGCCCTCTCCTTTCATGGAGGGGGCTTTTTATTGTCTGCACGTTGTCTGCAGAGCAAAGGAAATTCGCTGATTTACAGTTATGCACAGCTACGGACAAAAACGGCTTTATTTCGCGCCGTCACGCTAATTATAAAAATCGGTTAGGAACGGTTAAGGACACGAGCTTGCTTGTCGTTCTTCCAAAAACATATGTCTGATACCTCGATTCTTTGTTGATATGTTGACTGATAAAATTAACCGCTTCTCTCACCTTGCTTGCCGATATTGACCAAAATTCCAATCGCCGCCATCGTGATAATCAGCGACGTACCGCCGTAACTTATGAATGGCAAGGGCACTCCGACGACCGGTATCAGTCCGCCGACCATAAGCAAATTTGCTATCGCCTGCCCGACGACCAAAATCATTATGCCCATTGAAAGAATTTGTCCGTATTCGTCCTTAGCTTTGTTGGCAATGCGGGCGGCATAAACTGCAAATGCCGCGAACAGCAAAAATACAAATATTGCGCCCAAAAAGCCGTTCTCTTGACAGAAAATCGCGAAGGCAAAATCCGTGTGAGCTTCGGGCAGATAATCATACTTGCTGACACCGACGCCAAGTCCCATGCCCGTCAACTCGCCCGAACCTATTGCCGATAACGATTGCACCGTTTGATAGCCGTAATTTTGCGCGTCCGACCAAGGATCATAAGTTATCTTCAAGCGTTCGAGGCGATACGGCTCCTTGATAATCAATGCCGCTGCTCCTGCCAAACCTGCTCCGCCCAAAAATAAAACTTTATTTTTTTCAAGCCCCGAAACTACCAGCATTAACATCGGGATTCCCAAAATTATGCAGCCCGTGCCCATGTCCGGTTCCAATTCCGTCAAGACGAACATTGCGATTATTATCACCGCCTGCACCGAGAGCAATTCCAATTTCCGTTGAAGTTTTATCCGCATTGAAATGTACGCCGCCGCAATCATTATCGAGACGAGTTTTGCCAATTCTGCCGGTTGAAATTGAGTGATTCCCAGCGGCAACCAACGTTTTGCACCATTGACGACCGGCCCGATTATCAGCACCAAAATCAGCGACAGTACCGTAAAAATCAGGATTAATACAATCCACCGCCGCCAAAAATGATAGTCGAAATGAAAACATATCCCGAACGCAATCAGCCCGATAAAAACGTTGATGACGTGGCGTTTCAGGAAAAAATACGGCGTGTCAAATTCCGCCTCCGCAAAAATAAAACTTGAGCTGAAAACATTAATCGTGCCGAGAATCAGCAGCACGACAGTTATCGCGATAATCGCTTCCATGTCGTTCGTCCAAAATCTTTTTCTGTCGGATTGACCGAGTTCCCTTTTCTGAACGTCAGCCATCAAATCACCTCTTTAAACGTCTGCGCGAAAAATGACGGATAAAGCCTTGAGGCGCAGAGAATTTTTCATAAGCCACGCAGTCATCAATCGTTCCGAAATCAAACCGATTGCGCGATATTTTCTGGGATTGTCAATGTCGGCAAGATTCGTTTTGGCAAGCACTTCTTCCGTCACGTCAATCACGAACGAAAATAACCACTCACAGTAGGCGTCAAAAATTTTTCGGCGCGTGATAAACATTTCGTACATAAATTCTGCGAAACTGCCGGAAACGTAATCGAAGGCGTCGAGATAATCGGGTTGACGGCGGGCAATGTGCTTGCGGAAAATTTCTTCGACAAAAGCGTTGAGGTCGTCGCCGCAAATCAAAGTTTTCAGTTCGTGTTGAGTGAGTGCGAAAAAATTTTCCTTGACGACAACCACATCACAGCCGCGAAGAATTTTCCGAGCTTGAGCTTCGGTTAAAAAATTTTTACCGTCCGCCGTGAAAAATCGTCGATAATGGCAAAGTCCGATAATCGCTTGCGAAGTATTTTTCCACAGCCAATAAATCGCGGTAATCTCGTTGAGGTAGCGATTGAGGCGGCTGATATTGTCACCGGTATCGTCACCGAGGTAGCCGAAATCATTTTTTGCGATAGCGTGACCGGCATGAATAATTTCGTAGCCGTCGGGTAGCGTGGAAAGTTTAGCGTCCTTGTGAGTGACGACGTAAATTTTAAAATCATCGCGGGCGAATTTTTTCAGCAGAATCCAGTTACCGTTGATTGCGGGATAGCGTGAAATTTTTTCAAAGGCATTTTCATTGGTCGTCAAAAATTTTTCAAGCGCGGAGTTTTTCCTGACGAGGACAAAAATATTTTCGGCCAAAGAATCGGTCTCAATCAACGCGTCGATAAATTCAGTCGGCGAACGTTCAGCGGTTATGAGCACGGCGTCATAAGTTTTGAGTCGGCAAGCGTCAAGTGAGGGATAAATTTTTTTGCATAGATTTTCGACGACGGGAAATTTTTTCGCAAAAGAATCGTCGACGGTCTCAACTTCAACGTCGGGGAAATCTTTCACGAAAAATAAATCATTCGCGGCAAGGAAATTGTCGACATCAAGCAGCCGAGAAATTTTTTGTTCACGGAGGAGTTTGGGGAGAGCTTCGGCATTTTTTATCGAGTAAAAATTTTTCGTCGCGTACTTCATCAGAGTTTCAAGCGTGATAAATCTGTCCTGCAAGCCGAGCCGATAAAGTTCATTGAATCGCGAAATCAGCTCGCCGCTGTCCTCAAAAACGATATAATCCGCCGTACCGTCCATGATTTTTTTCAGTGCGTTACAAGAAATTTCTTCGTCGTCCAAAAAAATTTGAAACTTCGTCTCGTCAAAGGGCAAGTCGTCCAAATCCTTGAGCGTAGTGAATAAAAAATTTTCTCCACGTTCAGCCGCGCCACGAAATTTTATCAGCCCGACGACTTCAACATTTAAGCCGGAAAATTTTTTCACATTGCCACAAATGATAACTCGCGGAACGTACAAAATTTATCGCCTCCGTGTTTAGCTGTTAGCTGCTAGCTGATAGCTTCTAGTTCTAGTACCTAGTTCTAGTCACTAGTTTTTCAAATACTTAGTCAACGTCTCAAGCAATTTCGGAATATCAAGCGGTTTGGCAAGATGATCATTCATGCCGCACTTAAGCGCATTTTCCTTATCCTCCTCGAAGGCGTTGGCAGTCATCGCGACAATCGGGACGGTTTTGGCATCGGGGCGGCTCAATGCTCGGATATTTCTCGTGGCGTCGTAACCATTCATGACGGGCATTTGAACATCCATCAAAATTATATCGTAATGATTCGGCGGAGAATTTTTGACCATTTCCACGGCGTCGGAACCGTCACTTGCGTCCTCAACATCAAGTCCGATCTCCAGCAAAATTGCCTTGGCAATCTCGCGATTAACTTCAATATCCTCAACCAGCAAAACGCGCTTGCCGTTGAAGTCCGTCGAAGATAAATCGTCGGGTTTATTTTTATCGTCCTCACGACCGCTTATCGCCCGCGAAAGTGCATGTTTCAAGTCGGACATAAACAGCGGCTTCGTGCAAAAAGTCGTGACGCCCGCAGCTTTAGCTTCCTGCTCAATGTCGGAATAATCGTAGGCCGTCAAAATTATCACGGGCGCAGTATCACCTACGACGCGTCGAATTTGGCGGACGGTCTCAATGCCGTTTTGATCGGGCATAAGCCAATCGACGATATACGCGTTGAACGGGTCGTCATCAAGTGCACGTCCTGCGCGGAAAACAGCTTCTCGCGGCGAAGTCGTCCACTCTGAACGCATACCCATTTGCTTAAGCATAGTCGTCACTGATTCGCAGGTGTTGAAGTCGTCGTCGACAATCAGCGCGCGAAGATTTTTCAACTCTTGAATCGGAATTTGCTTGACGTTCTGTTGGAGTTTCAAATCAAGCGTGACGGTAAATTCACTGCCCTTATCCTTTTCGCTCTCAACGTAAATGTCACCGCCCATAAGCTCAACCATCTTTTTGGTAATCGACATGCCCAGCCCCGTACCTTGAATACCGCTCTTAGTCGAAGTCTCTTCACGTTCAAAGGCGTCGAACACGTGCTTTAAAAATTCCTTGCTCATACCCAAGCCGTTATCCTTGACTTTAAATTCATACTTCGCGCAGCCGGGGATTTCCGAATCGTATTGCGAAATGCGGAAGAAAATTGAACCGGTCGACGGCGTATATTTTACCGCGTTGCTCAAAATATTTATCAGCACCTGATTAATCTTGAGCTGGTCGGCAAAAACATCTTCATTCTTGACTTTGAACGCGTCGATATGAAATTTCTGCTGCTTAGCTGTGACTTGCGGCTGGATAATGTGAATCAAATTGTGGATGAGGTCGGAGAGATTGCAGGCCTGTTCGGCAACTTCAACGCGGCCGCTTTCAATTCGGCTCATGTCGAGAATATCATTTATCAAGCCGAGCAGATGATTGCTTGACGACAAAACTTTTTCGAGGGAGTCTTTAACCTGCGTGCGATTTTCAAAGTGGCGCAACGCCATTGACGTAAAACCGATAATGGCGTTCATGGGCGTGCGGATATCGTGGCTCATGTTCGACAGGAAAGTTGTCTTCGAGGCGTTGGCATGACGGGCTTGAGCAAGTGCTTCCGCCAATTCCTGATTGCGTGCTAAAGTTTCGCGAGTCTGCTCATCAACATTTGCAAAACCTACGCCGACCGCGTGCAAGCCGTCATCAATTCGGGCAATGCGCAACATCATAAAATGCTCTTCACCGAAACGGAACATAACGTAGCGATGAGAAATAATTTCCTCGTCCTTCAAGCGGGCACGAATATTTTCCGGCTTGATGAAATCCAAAACTCCTTCGCGGTCATTGGGGGCAACATAATCACGAACATAATTTTGCATTGCCGCCCGGAACTTTACAACATCACTTTGCCGACGATTGAGCAGGGCAGTTATCTCCGGCTCAACGCGATAACAAACCGCCTCGTCCGAATCCAAATTCAAATGATAAACCAGCCGATAATCCGCCGTCAAAGCTTGAATCATTTCACTTTGACGCCGACGCCGACGTTCCTCGGAAAGCAATTTCGTTTGCAGCCGGAATTTTTCTTCCATCTCCTCACTTTTGATACGGTTTTCAGTCTCTACTAAATTTTTCTGGTGGAGGAGTTTTTGATTTTTACGCGCCTCGGCAATTATCAGCGCGAAGAGAATCGACATTGCCACGACGACCAAAAACATTCGCAGCATCGTGCGCTGTTGAATACCGGAGCTGACTGCGGCAATTTCGTCCTCAATTTTATCTTCGCGAATCAGATAGGACAGCATCCAGCCGGTATTTTCCACGGGGCGATAGTAAAGCATTTTTTTATCGCCGTCGAATGTGAAAACAACCATACCGACGCGAGAGTTTTCAAAATCGAATTGCACTTGCTCACGTGAATAGCCCTCATCAAATTTCGCGCCGTTGAGAGCGTCCAAAATATTCGTGTCGCTGTTGAGACTGCCCAGCGCGGCATTTGTCAACGAATCGCCATTCTTGTAGTAGAGGTTGAAAAAAGTTACTCCGCTCGTCGTCGTCTGCAGAAGAATTTCCTTGAGCAGGTGTTTAATGTCGGCCTGCAAGAAGCAAGTTTTAATCGGGACGCCTTGAAAAGTCACACCTTCGACGGGCACAGCGATTGCGGCGAATTTATTTTTATCGGCGAGGTTGTAAGTAAAAATTTTCGGTTCGGCAATAATCTCACCCACGAAAAAATATTCATCACTTTTGGGAACGACGCCTTGAGGAGTTATGATTCGCCCGTTCGCGTCAATGAAGGCAAATTGCTTGACGCCGTAAATCATTTCCATTCTGCCGAGAAACGCGCTTAAAGTTTCGATGCTCTGCAAATCATTCGGCGACAAAATTTTCAACGCGGTTTTGATATTGTCGACGTTATCTTTTATCCGCGAGACAATGCCCTGTTCACGACGGTCTGTGAGTTCGCGAAGATAAATTGAACTTACCGATTGAACGGCCTCATTCGTACCGCTTTTACCGCTGCGACTTATCCAAAGCGTCGTCAAAATCAACAGCACAATAATTATCGCGCCGCCGATTATCGCCGTTGAAAATGTTCGTTTATTTTCCGTTGAAGTTTTTTCTTCCATTGTCAAAACCTCATGTAAAAATTTTCTCCGCAGATTTTATTAGAATTGCCATAAGATAGCAAGCCTTAATTTTGGGCGTAAAAAATCCCCCGCACGCGGCAGAGGTTTTCGGGCAAAAAAATATCGCCGGCAGATTCAATCGAACTTCTTGCCGACGATAATATTTGTGGCTTGCAGGAGAAGTGCTTTTTCAAAAGCTTGATTCGCGGAGAGAGTTTTCAGAGTGTTGACGATTTCCAAAAGTTTTTCGGCACGTTCAATTTCGGAGACAATCGCAGGGACACTGACGAGTTCAACGAAATGATTGACGATTTTGCACGCCGAATCAAAGTCAACAGAAAAAATTTCGCCTTTCACGCGCTGCGAGGAGTAAATTTCTTTAAAGCACCGCTCAACGATTTGAGCTTTCTCGCAAGACATAAAAGGCGTAATATGAATGCCCTTAACAGACAATTTGAACTGACTTTTGATTTCGGAGATACGTTTGCAGAATCGCTTGGTATAACCGACTTTTACGGTGTCATCGCTCATAAGAAGAACATAAACGCAGACGTTAATGAAGAGATGGGAGAATTTTTTCACGGCAGGTGCGGGGATTTCAGGCGCGGAGGTTTTCTGACTGAAATAGTTTTTTTCCAGCTCGTCGAAGACTTCCCAAGCTTCAGGCGTATTAATGGACTTGCAATGACGAACGCAACCTTGATACGTCCACAAATATAAAGTACGCGTTTTCGACGAAATTTGCAGGTCGGAATTTCCTACTCGCAAATTTTGCAGGTCGGAACCCGCAATTTTGAAGTAGTGCACACCTTCGGTATACTGCGCTTTGTTCGCGTTAAAATTGTCTTTGATACGGTCTTCGGAACAATTGTAACAAAGAGCAACCTGTTTGCTGAGCAACACGCGCTGATTGCTCCACTCGACGGGAACGAGGTCTTTAATTACCATAATGAATCACTCCTTTTAAATAGAAAACACACTGCTTGACAGAATGGAACTTGTCCGCTATAATCAGTCATGAAAAATCTTGGTGACGCACCCTGCGTCGGTGGTTGAAGATTTACAGTGATAGAATATCACAAGCGGGCGGGGGTTGTCAAGAAGAAACTCTTGTCCGCGTCAAAAAGTTTTTTTTCGTTTATGGGCTAAAAATCCTCTGCCATTTGAGCGGGGGATTTTTCGTCAGCAGGAAATTTTTGGCTCGATAAAAAATTTTGTGGCGGCAGGATTTTTTTTTTCGGCATTGAACAGAAACTTAATGATTCGGCACGACCGAAAAATTTTTGGTGTCCTAAAGTTTTCACCGCGAGGAGGAGGCTTCCGGTTTTGGAAAAATCTACAGTAATAGGTCTTATCGGCGGGATAATTTCTGTCTTCGTCGGTATGATTTTGAAAGGCGCGCCGTTGACGGCATTGAATAATCCCGCCGCGTTCCTGATAATCATCGGCGGAACAGTCGCCTGCATTTTTAACGCTTTCACTATGGAGCAAATATCGAAAGTGCCGACGCTTTTTAAACTTTTAATTCAAGGCAGCGAAGAACAGAGTAAGGGCGAACTGGTTCAAACTTTCGTGGAGCTGTCGCAGTTGGCACGCCGCGAAGGTATTTTGGCGTTGGAAAGTCGCGTCGAAGAAATTCAAGATCCTTTCTTCCGCAATGGTTTGAGCATGGTTATTGACGGCATGGATCCCGAATTCGTCGGCGATGTTTTGGACGCGGAACTGACAATCATGGAGCAACGCCATGCGGAAATGCGCTCGATATTTTCACAGGCCGGAACTTATGCACCGACGCTGGGCGTTTTGGGAGCGGTCGTCGGACTTATAGCGGCATTGGGCAACTTGAACGATATCGACAAACTGGGTCACTCAATCGCAGCGGCATTCGTTGCGACGATTCTTGGTATCTTCACCGGATACGTCCTGTGGCTTCCCTTCGCCAACAAACTCAAGATTAAATCTGAAAATGAAGTCAGCCATAAGCGCATGATTATGGAAGGAATTCTTTCGTTGCAGGCGGGCGATTCTCCCACGCAGATTGAGTCGAAGTTGATGATTTACTTTCCGCAGGGCGAACGTGAAGGCATTGCCAGCAAGTAGTGGTTAGTGATTAGTGGTTAGTGGTTAGAAAAAATCTAGTTCCTAGTTCCTAATTACTAGTTCCTAAAAATCGACCGAAGGGAGATTTTTTAATGGCGCGAAAGAAACATGCTAAAAAACATGAAGAAGAAGCCAGCGAGGCTTGGCTCCTGCCTTACTCCGACTTGATGACGTTACTGTTGGCGTTATTTATCTGCCTGTTCGCAATTTCACAGACCGACCAGACAAAACTTGTGCAAATGGCGCAGGCATTCACGGCGGCTTTCAATATGGGCGGCCCTTCATTTTTCGACAAAGCCGGCCCCAGCAACAGTATGCAACGCGAAATTATCAGCTCCGAAGACGCCGGCAACTCCGCTTATCTGCAAGAAAATCAACAGCTCCAAGATTTGCAACAGAGGCTTGAAGAATACATCCGCGAAAATAATTTGCAAGATGAGCTGTCGACGCAACTTGAGGAAGAGGGCTTGATGATTCGCATTAAGGAAAAGGCATTGTTCCCGTCAGGTTCGGCAGATTTGGTTCCCGAATCACAGCGTATCGGCCCGATTGTCGCCGGACTTTTGGCGGAAGTACCCGAACGAGTTTTAATCAGCGGTCACACGGACACCGACCCGATTAATACCGCGCAATTTCCGTCGAACTGGGAATTGAGTTCGGTGCGTGCGATGACGTTCATGAAATATTTGCTGTCGATTAATCAGAATCTCAACCCGGCAAGATTTTCGGCGATTGGTTACGGCGAATATCGACCGATTGCCATGAACGATACGCCCGACAATAAACAGAAAAATCGTCGCGTTGAAATTTTGATTGCGCGGTCGCTTGCATTCAATCCGAACGAAGGCTTTCACAGACAATCCGACGTTGATTTGGTCGCAAAATGATTATCGGATTGGGCACGGACATTATCGAAATTGCCCGCGTGAAAAAGGCTGTCGGCAAGAAAAATTTTAGAGATAACGTCTTCACGGAAACTGAACAGAATTATTGCGAAAGTCGCGGGAAAAATTCCGCCGCCTCCTATGCCGCAAGATTTGCCGGTAAGGAGGCTTTTTTTAAGGCGTTGGGCACGGGGATTTTTACGCGGCTCACGGACGTTGAAATTATCAATGACAATCGCGGTGCCCCGAAAATTTTTCTGCACGGAAAAGTTGCGACGTTTGCCGAAAATCGCGGCGTCAAGAAAATTTTTATCAGCTTGAGCCACTCGAAAGATTTTGCAACGGCGACTTGCCTTATCGAAGACTGACGAAATTTTTCTGCAAGCAATGATAAATGTCAATAAAAAAAATTTACAATTACTGATAAAATTTCCTTGCAACGAATTTTTTGCAGGGAGTTTTTATTATGCTTGAAGACAAAATCATCACGGCGGAGGTTATCAGATTTGACGCGGTGGAAAATATTTTTGTTGCCGATAAAAAGTTCATCGTCGTGGAAAAATTTTTTGAGCTTCGATTGAACGGCGAACCCTTCCGAAAAATTTTTTGTTCACCGGAAAATCTCGAAGATCTCACAATCGGTATCCTTGCGCAGGCTGAAAAATTTCTTCCGCCAAAGACATAACGCGTCTTGAAATCAGCGGCTCGTGCACTCAAAAAAGCTCGTGATGAAAATTGGATTGACACCGAAACTATCAACGGAGAATCCGTCAAAGTTCAGCGCACGGACGCTATCAGACTTATCGGCGGCTCTCAAGTCAACAACGAGGAATGTTATCAGCTCACAAAAATTTTCCGCGCACTCGGCGCAATGTCTCTGGACAATCAAACTCGCGTCTGCCATGCCAACACTCCACCCGCGATGAGTGTTGCTTTCGGACGCGGCGCAATGACCAATCCTTGGTACGACCTCAAAAATACTAAGCTCGCGTGGATTGAAGGCTCCAACATTGCCGAATGCCACCCGCCGATTACTTTAATGCTGATTAATCCTGCGTTCAATTTTGACGACGGAATTTTCAGCGGCTACAATGAAAAAACTTGCAAGTATGACATGACGAGCTGGCAATATCAGCTTGACGCCAACGGTAAGCCGATGCGTTCCGCAGATTTATTCGCGCCCAATACCGTCATGAGCATTTTGAAAAAGCATTACTCCCGCTACAGTTTTGAAGTCGTTTCAAGTATCACGGGCGCAAGCGTCGCAGATATCAAAATGGCGGCAAGTTAGCTGTTAGCTACTAGCGGGAGAGCTGCCAGAATTCTAATCAGCTAGCAGCTGGCAGCTAGCTGCTAATTACGGCGGCGAGATTGATGCCATGCGCGGTCAACCGAATGTTCAAGCTTCGACTGACTACGGAATCATGTTTCAATATTTCCCCAGCTATCTTCCTTGGCCGACAGAAAAAACTAGGGGCTGTTGGTAAATTAAAAATGAATGGCGGCAGAGGCAAGTAAAACAAAATTGAGAAAGCAAACAGCCAATTTGTCATAACGAGTAGCGATGTGGCGATAATTCTTAATGCGTTGAAAAAACGCTCGACTAGATTACGTCGTTTGTATAGTTCAGCATCAAAGGCGTGTTTCACCTTGAAGTTGACTTTATCAGGAATACAGATTTGCGCTCCGCGTTCCTCAAGATAATTACGGATAGATTCGGAAGAATAAGCTTTATCGGCAAGAATTGTTTTACCGACAAGCTCTACGTCGTCAAATAAATCAAAGACGGGTTCTGAGTCGTGAATTTGCCCGCCGGTTAAGACCACCTTCAGAAGTTGCATTCTTTCGTTGATAAGGACATGGACTTTTGTATTCTTGCCGCCGCGCGACACTCCGATTGCTTGGTTTTTCAGTGCGGAGCACGCACTCTGATGCACTTTGCAAAACGTCGAATCTATTTCAAGTAAAGTCGTTGTCTGTGCATCTGTATTGACCAAACGCAATAACAATTCAAACAAACCACTTTCTTTGTGGTAAATGCTGTTCCAATTGCCGTAGCGAGATGGTAAGTCTCGCCAACGAGAGCCGCTACGCAATATCCATAAGATACCGTTAAAAACCTTACGAGGATTAAGCGACGGGCGTCCCACTTTCTTCGGCTTCTCAAACAAACATTTTATTCGATTCCATTGAGTCTCGTTTAATGCTTTGTGATACAATAAGTCTGACATAGGCATTTCACTTCTTTCAAATTTATTGTATCAAAGATTTGCTTATGTTTTTTCTTTATTTGACTTTACCAACAGCCCCGTACCTACAAAAGAGGTGATATAAATGGCAATGGAAATGGCAATGCTTCACGATGTGGCGCGATGCAGTGCTTGCCGAGCGTGCATGGTCGCCTGTAAACAGTGGCATGACTTACCTGCAGATTTCTCGACGCCCTTTAACGGTCAATATCAATCGCACGCGGACTTGACGCCGACGACGTGGAACTTAATCAAGATGAAAGAACACACCGATTCAATGGGGAAATTTCACTGGGATTTTATAAAATTTCAGTGTATGCACTGCCAAAATCCCGCATGTATGTTGGGCTGTCCCGAAGGTGCAATATCTCAAAAGGAAAGCGGCGCGGTTGTCATTGATGAGGATAAATGCGTCGGTTGCGGCTACTGCAGGACGAATTGCCCGTTCAATGTTCCGCGAATTGATTCCGAACGCAATAAATCCACCAAATGCGATTTGTGCTTTGATCGAATAGACGTTCAGCTTCGGTTCGGACGATTTGATTTTCTTGCTCAAGTTCCCGCTGACTTTGTTTGGTATGCATCCGAGTATGCCCAAGCAAGGTTTTTACAATGGCGGCAAGTTAGCTGTTAGCGACTAGCGGGAGAGCTACCAGAATTCTACTCAGCTAGCAGCTGGCAACTATCAGCTAATTAGGCGCGTGGGTTGAAGAACTTATCGACAAGGGCGTCGTCACCAAAAAAGAAATTGACGCGGTCAGAAAGTAGAAAGTAGGGAATAGATTTTTCTACTACCTACTTTCTACTTTCTATTACCTAAAAAAAATAGAGCCTGTCATTTTGACAAGCCCTTGAAAATTTAAGCCGTTACAGCGTTGACTTTCAGCGTGAGTTTGGATTTTTTGCGAGCGGCCGCGTTCTTGTGAATGGTGTTATTTGCCGCCGCCTGATCAATGGCCTTGTGCGCCGCGGGCAGAAGTCTTTGAGCTTCCGCCGCGTCACCTGCGGCTATTGCCGCCAACACGAGCTTTTGAGCCTTTTTCATGCGCGTTTTCTCGAAGACATTACGGGCGCGACGTTTCGCGTCAACCTTCATGCTTTTAATCGAAGCTTTTATATTAGGCAAAACAGTTACCTCCTTGCGAAAATTTCTGAAACTGGGAAATCATAGCACAGCAGAAATTAAATTGCAAGGATTTTTTATTGGTCTTCGGACGAGGTAGTTTCGGTAGCGGGATTTTCAGCTACAGTTTCGGCATCAGCTTCGGGCAGGTCGATAACGTCGCTGAACGGCACAATTTTTTCACCGCCATGTTCGTTGTCGATGTAGCGGAAGCCCTCTTCAGTGATGACGGCCTGATCAGCTTGAATCGCCTTCGCCAACGCCGCACTTTGTTGATCGATTGAAATTATCCCGAAAGTGCTTAGCAATTTTTTGAGGATAGTTTTTTTCGCCATAGCGTCAAAGTTCGTGCTCCAAACGGAAGATTTTCTGTTCGAGCGCAAGTCATAGGCGTAGCTCTGCGAAAATTTTTCAGCATGCTCCTGCATTTCCTCAATCGTCATGTAAATCGATTTCTTGAAGCCGTTAATCAACGCCATGTGCGCCACGTAGCCGACGACCTCATCAGAAATTTTTTCGCCGCGAATAATTTCACCGGTCTCAAAATCAATTTCCTTTATCTGACCTTCGCGGACGATACCGGCATTGAGCGTCGCATATTGCCCGCTGCGAATCGCAAGTTGAATGAAGCCCTTATAACCCAGCTGAAATTGCGCTTGACCTTTGTAGGGGACGATATACGCAAAGCCGAGACTGGGATTAATCGGCAACTTCAAAGCGGCGGCAATTCCTGCTGCGGACAAAATTGAGTTCGGCGAACATTCGCGGAGTTTGGAGCTGCTGTTCACAACGGAGAGAATCGACGAGATAAACGACGGTGCGGACGTGTCCAAAAGTTCGGCGAATCTGCGTTTGATTCCTTCGGAGTTGAGCAGCTGTTGCAATGTCGGTTTGTCATAAGCCATGAAAAAATCTCCTTTCAGTCGATTTTTAGCTGTTAGCTGCTAGCTGTTAGCTGTTAGAATTCTAGAAGCTCTCCCGCTAGCAGCTAACAGCTAATTTACTGCGTACGGGGTCGAAAGATTTTCTGTGAATCGGCGTGGCACCAAGTTTTTCAATAGCCTGCATGTGTTCACGAGTCCCGTAACCTTTGTTATGCTCGAAGCCGTAGCCGGGATATTCCAAAGCCCATTTCTCGGCAAGTCGGTCACGTGTGACTTTCGCAATGATTGAGGCGGCTGAAATGCTTGCAATCAGCGCGTCGCCGTGAACGACCGAATCAGTTTTAATTTTCTCGCCGAAGTCAACTTTCATTGCGTCGGTGAATACAAAATCGGGCTGAATTTTCAAACCGTCAACTGCACGTTTCATGCCGATAAGCGTCGCGCGGTAGACGTTGAGCGTGTCGACCTCCTCGACGGAAACTTCAACGACGTTGTGACTGACTGCCGCCGAAATGATTTTGTCGAAGAGAATTTCTCTAACGTGGGCGGAAATTTGTTTGGAATCGTTTAGACGCTCAAGATAAAGATTTTCGTTGGGGAGAATGACTGCCGCGACGACTACCGGCCCGACTAATGAACCTCTGCCCGCCTCGTCGACACCGGCAATTAATTTAAAACCTCGTTCACGCGCCCATTCCTCGTAGTGGTAAAGATTTTTGACGCGTTCCATGTCCGCCTCGACAGAAAATTTTTTCATCATAACAACTCCCATTTAGTGATTAGTGATTAGTGATTAGAATTCTAGCCACTAACCACTAACCACTAGCCACTAATTATTTCGACGCTCGATAAATCAAAATTGCTCCGGCGATTAATCCGATAACATTTGGAATCCACACGGCGTAAATTGGCGGAATTGCACCGCCGCGGGCAATCGCGTTAGCCAGCGTCATTATCGCGTAATACAGAAAAATTATCACGACGCTAAGTGCAAAGCCCATTGATGACGGCGTGCGCGTAGGTTGAAGTCCCAAAGGTACGCCGATTAGCGCGAAGATTAAACTTGCCATCGGTACCGTGATTCGCTGATAAAGTTCCGTTTCAAGCTTGGCGGTGTTGGCGTATTGTGACTTCATGATTGCGATTTGCGCTTTGAGTTCGCTCATCGTCAATTCCTCAGTTTTTTTCTGCTCACGGACAATTTGACGCGGGCTTGCTTTGACGGGCAAAATCTGCTGATCAAATTTCATGGTATGTGTACGCTGTTCGTCGGCAAGGTCATAAATCATGCCGTCATGCATAATCCATTCCTCGTTTTTCCACTCGGCATAAGTGGCGTTCTCGACATGCGTAACTTTCCCGTCCTCGCTGAAAACTTGCATCGTCACGCCTTCCAAAATTTCTTCCTGCGCTTTGTATTCGCGGGCATAAATCAGCCGCTCCATTCTGTCGCCGGTAAGTTCTTTAACGATTATGTGATCCTGAGATTTCAGCTCGGTATTGCCTTGAATCTCGTAGTAAACGACGTTGTTATAGGCAGTGTTCGCCCAGGGGACAACGTGTTCATTGAAGAGAATCGCGCAGATTGTGACTATCACGCCCAAAAAAACTGCGGGCGCGGCAATTCGGCCGAAACTTATTCCGCATGACTTCATAGCTGTAATTTCGCTTGAACTTGAAAGCCGCCCGAAAGTTAAAAGCGTCGCCAGAAGCATTGACATCGGGAAAGTCCACATGATGATATTCGGCAAGCCGTAGACGAAAATTTTCACTACGGAGGAGAAACTCGCGCCGTAGTCAGTTATGTACCGCGCAATTCTAAACAGCGTGCCCGAACCGATAAATACTGCCGTGAACGCGCAAATTGCAAATAAGAACGCGAAAACGACTTCCTGGAAAATATATCTGTCAAGTATCCTAAGGCGCATTCAATGACCTCCGTTGTTAGCTGCTAGCTGCTAGCTGCTAGCTTCTAGTTTCCTAATCCCTGTTCCCTACTCCCATTTCCCTTACAAAGTAAAATTGCTGCCCAGATAAAATTTCTTGGCAACGTCGCTGTGAGCAATCTCGTCGGCTGAACCTTCCAACAAAATTTTTCCCTCGTTGAGAATATAGGCGCGGTCGACAATGTGCAAAGTCTCGCGGACGTTGTGGTCGGTGATTAAAATTCCCATGCCGCGCTTTTTAAGGTACATTATGATTTCTTGAATATCGGCAACAGCCAATGGGTCGACGCCGGCAAATGGTTCGTCCAGCAAAATAAATTGCGGCTCCAATGCAAGACACCGAGCAATTTCCACACGACGACGCTCGCCGCCGGAAAGTTCAGTGCCCTTGCGCTTCTCAACATGACGTATGCTGAACTCCCGCAAAAGTTCATTAAGTTTTTTCTTGCGTTCATCTTTGGTCATGTGCAGAGTTTCAAGAATCGCCATAATATTTTCCGCCACAGTCAGCTTGCGGAAAATCGACGCCTCCTGCGTAAGATAGCTTATCCCCAACTCCGCACGACGATACATCGGCAGTTTGGAAATGTTCACGTCCGAAACAAAAACGTCCCCCGAATCCGGTCGTTCAAGTCCGACCATCATGTAAAACGAAGTCGTCTTGCCCGCACCATTCGGCCCCAACAGTCCGACAATTTCGCCCGTCTCAACCTTGAGTGAAACTTTGTTGACGACTGTGCGCCCTTTAAATGACTTAACTAAATCACGCGCCTCAAGATTCATTGCTCTTTTCCTCAAACGGTTTATCTGCAAAATTTTCTTCGGGATTGATTACAACAGCTTCGTCGGCAGATTTTTCCTCAACCTGCGCGGGTGTAGAATTTTCTTCAACAGGCTCGACAGGCTCCGATTTTGTTTCGACAGGTTTAGGTTTCGGCTTAAAGGCATCAGAAAAATCTTCGGGCATTTGAACTCTCGGTTCAGCTTTCAAGCTACCGTCATCGGCAAGATAAACCGTCAGACGATTGCCGCGGATCGTATTGTTATCTTGAATCGCCCAGGCGTTTCCGCTCAAAACCGCTTTACCTTCCTGCTTGCCGTCATAATCGACTTGATCGCCGCCCGCCTCCAAATTCCTCTGCGTGCTCACAAGATGCGCATTGCCTTTGCCGATATAGCGTTCATCGTCAATCCAACCCTCCATGTTGTCCGCCGTGAACGTCCCCTCAACTCGACTTTCGGCAACTCCGCCCGTCGGAATGACAACATGCTTTCTGTCGTCGGGGAAATAATCAATATGCTCACTCGTGAAAGTGCGCGTGTCACCTTCGGGATATTTTTCATTTGGCGCAAGATTTTGCGTGGCGATAACATTTCCGTCCGCCACCATGTGACCTTGACCGTTGCTCTTCAAGGCGTTGCAAGTTATGCGCATATCCTCATCAACGACAATCACGTTGCCGATAAGGTGCGCCTCCTTCGTGTTGACATTGAACATCGCGTGCAAGCCAGTAGCCCTGGTCGTGCCGTGTTTAAGCAAAATATTTCCTTCCGCCGCGACCACTCCGGTATTCATGTCATATTCAATCACGTCGGCATTTACCTCGGAAGGTTGATCATCTTTATCCGCAGCGACTGCCGCCGAACTCACGAGCATTGCCGCCGTGAACATTGCAAAAATTTTTTTCATGTCTCCTCCTAATCAAATTTGCGTCTCGATAAGTGCAAGGGCTTCACCTTCATTGAGCTTGATAGAACGCAATCTGCTCGGCTTTGGAATTTCTTCGCCGTCCTCAATCATGCAACTCAAACGCAAATTCAGTGCCTCGCCGGCATTGTGAAAAGCTTGCTCATAATCGCTGGCACAGGGCAAGCAACCCGGTAAATCGGGGAAAAATATTGCTATCCCAACGGACTCTTCGCTAAAAACTGCGGGAAATATATATTTTTTCATATTACTCATATCATCTTATTCCAAAAACCTAACGGGATATCGGGAGTGCCGCCATTATTTGAGGCGTCGAGAGGAATCGGTAAGCAGATATTTTCGTCGTCGACAAGTTCATAATTTGAAGTCTTCACGTAAGTCAATTCAAAAAGGTCAGGAATTAAAATTTTATCGTCCAAGGTTAAAATTGAGCCGCAATTATTAACGTGCAAATGAACCAAAGAATGTGTCCGATTTATCTTAGCGATACAAGCCAATGTTGCATTCATTACGCTTTGATCTTTCGGCTTGATCATGTCGTGGAACTCAAAAACCATCTGGTCAAATTGATTCAAAGTTTCGGAAGTGACGGTCGAAAGAAAACTCCACTCCGCACCCTCAACGTCCATTTTTAAAATCATGTTCGATTTACCTTCGTGACCGTTGCGTCGTATAAAATTTTCCAGCGTGTTCAAACGTTTTTCTTTAACTTCAATGCCGAGAATACCTTCTTGAAAGAAGTGAAATTTTTCATGATTGTACGGAAGGGCATCAATCGTCGGGTCGTACATGAAAATATCGTAACCGCGTCTTGCCATATCCCAATCCCACGAAACGTCGTCAGCAATTCCGAAAGAATAAGCAATGCCGCCGCGCCGGTTGAAATTGTCAACCATGATATAGCCGCCGTCATGCGGTTTGCCTAGCCGAACAAAATTTTTGTCGACGATTTTTTTTACCGTGAGCTTTTTCCGAAGAGCCTTGTAATATTCCGGTATCACGTTTATTTTTTCTTGGAAAGAAACAGGTATGTTATTAACAAAAAGCGTCCTGCAAACTTCAATTTTCAAAAAAATCTCTCCCTAAAATTTCATCGTCTCATCATCGTCCTTGACGCCCTTTAAAACTTTTGCGTTGCCGACAAGCCCGAACTTTTTAAAATCACTCTCGGCATAAGCAAGGTCTCCGAAGGCGCGCATATCGTCCTTGGAAATTTTTACATTGCCCGTCGCGATAAGTCTTTCCTCGCCCGTGAACCAGTCAACCTTATCGCAGAGAAGTTTTGCCCCGTCATTATGCAAGACGCTGACTTTTCCGACCGCCGTCAACATTTCCCTTTCAGCGTTCCATTCCAATTTGTTGCAATTAAGCTCCGCGCCGTCACTGTTCGTCACCACAACATTTTTCTCGACGTAAATAATTTTCTCCGTCTGAAAGTAAACGCCGTAATCCGCCGTCAACTCCCAAACTTTATTCTCCTCGTCGTGCTGATAAAATTTTCCCTTTATCCCTAACAGCTCCATATTCTGCGTTATCGTGTCGACGCGCATTCTGTCGCAAGTCAGCTCCCAAATTATTTTGCCGTCAACTTCCTCGGTTATCGTGTTGCCGGCGTATTCCATGACCGTCGGCGGATCAACTTTTTCTATCGGCGGCGGCGTCGAAGGTGTCGTGCGCACTACCCACACTACCAGGCACACAAAAAAAATTACGACAATTCCCGCCAAAATTTTTCCTCGCGTGCTCATTTCGTATCTTCAACCTCCGAACCTCTTCTCCGCAACTTAACCGTATGATGTTTATTTGTCTTCTGCATTTCAGGCGGCGTATTCCAACGCTTTTGAAACCACAGCCACTGCGTCGGATTCTCGCGGATTACTTCTTCCAAAATTTTAGTCATCTTTTCCGTGAAGCGCAAGAGATCCGCGTCAGTGTCGCCCGTGTCCTCGAAATGCATTATCTCGCCGATTTTCACCAGGTGCCGACCATTTTCCTTGCGCAGAATAAATGCCGGCAATACCGGAGCATTGAATCGCCTTGAAAAAACTGCAGGCCCCATCGGCGTTGAAGCTGTCTTGCCCAAAAATTTTATGAATGCTCCGCCCGGCCCGGCATCTTGATCAGCTAAAAATCCCAAAATTTTTCCTTCCTTGAGCGCACGACCTGCCGCCCGTAACTCATTTGTCCCGCGATTGAAAATCTCGACGTGAATTGTTGCCCGCAAATCGTCCAGTGCCCGCGAATATTCCGCATTCGGCTGAAGTTTTGCTATCGCCGTCACGGGCATTCCGTTCAATGAAAATGCCGCGCTTAACCACTCCCACGTTCCGACATGCCCCGTTAAAACTACCACGCCTTGTCCGCCCAAAAGTGCCGTCCGCATTCGTTCCAAATGATCAATTTCTATGTAATCCGATAAATTTTTCTCGTTGAGGTTGGGCATGTAAAGTATATCCAGCATATTCCGCGCCAAATTTATGAACGACTTGCGAACGAGTTTTCTGGCCTCCGACTCCGAAATTTCAAGTGCCGGCATCATCTGCGCGACCGCCCGTTCACGCTGCTTTTTGACGAACATATAATACAAATGCCCAAACACCCACCCTATAAATAACAGCGCGTCATAGGGCAGGAGCCGTATTATTTTGCTCATCATCATCAGCGTTTTGTAAAGCATGGTTTCCTCCTTAGGAACTAGGAACTGGGAACTAGGAACTAGTTTTTACTAATTCCTAATACCTAACCCCTACTAGTTCCTAGTTCCTATTTACTAGTTCCTATAATGAAATTATTTTC
>JAFRSO010000020.1 GCA_017427545.1 Selenomonadaceae bacterium | reverse complement strand
TGCGGCGACGTTTATCAGTCAAACTACCGGTATGCTGATTCCTTGAGGCAAAAACATGGTAAAGGAAGAAACAAAGCCGGTCGCGTGGTTTGAATTGCCGTTTTACAGGTCGCTGACGGAGCAAATATTATTTCTGGGTGCGCCGCGCTCGGCGATAATGGTCAACGCCTTGATTGCATTCTTATTCATCATCAACTTTCATTTCTGGTACATCTTGCCGATGTCGCTCCTCTTTCATTTCGGCTGCATATATATTGCGCGAAGTGACGACCAATTTTTTGACTGTTTGAAGGTGTACCAGAGCAAGAAAAATTATTACTGCACATGAAAATTCGGGCGGAGCGGAAAAAAGCTTCGCCTTTTTTACGGAGGTTGAAAATGTCTCTGCTAAAAGAGTTTGACGAGAAAAATTTGGCGGTGGAAGAATGGTTATCGTGGGGCGGAATCACTTTACCACACGTCATGCAACAAAAAGGCGGCAGTTGTTTCAGTGTTATCGAGTATGAGCCTTACGAGCGAGATTACTTGACGAAAAAATTAGATTTGCCGCGCTTTCGCAGAGGATGGGCAGTTTGGAACGAACGCCAACACACTTTGACGGGCGATAAAGATTTCATCGTCATATTTTGGAATCCGTTCGAGACGAAAATCAATCCGCACATAGAAAACACGCTCGGCGACACTGTTGACAAGAAAAACTTCTTGAAATACTTCGGCGCAGAGGTCGAAAAGCTTTGCAAGGAATTTTCCAAAGTCACGCGGACAAAATTGCTGGAATATCAAGAGCTGATGAATTTCTTGACGTTTTCGCTGACTATGGAAGAAAAAGAAGTGCAGATGCCCGACGTACCGATTTACATGGACGCGCTTTTGTCGCAGGACGTGCAATTTGACTTCAAGGCGAATGACATTTATATCAACGGGAAAAAATTACTCGTTCTGACGCTACCGACATTGCCGAATGCGTGGGAAATCTTCGAGCGAGTAAAAAATTTTCCATATCGCTACGTTCGGCGGATTTTGCTCTTTGATGAGCGCGAATCGAAACTTGAAATGAAAAAATATGCTGGTCAATGGTGTTCGGGACGAAAAATCATGCTACGCGAGATTGAAAAAGATATTCTCGGCGGATTTAACGGATACTGCTGGAACGGCTTTATATTTCGGCTTGACGATGCGGATTACGAAAATTTTTACTCGGATATGGAAGAATATTTGACGTGTAAAGAAATTCCGTTCGTGTTTGAGCATTATAACTTAAAAGACGTGTGGTGGGGCAGTCTTGCGGGATTATTTTTGGCAAATATCACACCGCCGCTAATCGGATTTAACTCGGCGGAAGAATTTATCCTGCACAAAGAAAAAATCACGGCAACTCGGCAGGAACACCGATTCAAACAGATTCTTGAGGAAATGGAGCAAGAAAAAAATGTATCGAATGGACAGATTTAACCGCAAGAAAGAATATTTGAAGTTCACGATACCGTATGCGCGAATAATTCACGAACCGGCGATAGTTTTGAACAAAGACGGGAGTTTGCAGACGACGTGGAAATATAGAGGTCCGGATTTGAACTCAGCGATAAAAGAACAGCTCGCGATAATCACACAACAACTTAACACGTCATTTCAAGGCTTGGATACGGGTTGGGTCTTATATTTTGAGGCACAGCGGGTGGCGTCAACGTCATATGCGACGGATGTGTACTTTCCCGACATAATAACGCGGGCAATGGACGCTGAAAGGAAAAAATTTTTCTCTGACGGTAAACATTTCGAGAGTAATTACTATGCAACAGCTTATTGGATGCCCCCCAACGACCAAGAGGGCAAAATTCGTGAATTAGTCGTGGAAGGAGCAAAGCGCAAGGAAATTTCAGCCGAAGATAACATTGAGGCATTTGCGGCGGTCGTGGATAAGCTGGTAGGGATATTCGCGTCGTTAAAAATCCCCGCGCATTTCTTGAATCAAGACGAAATGCTGACTTACCTGCACTCGTGCGTTTCGGACACTCCGCGAGCAATGAAAATGCCGAGTCATCCGCTGTTGTTGGATAATTATCTGTATGATTCGGATTTTTACGGCGGACTGGAGCCGCGACTGGGTAAAAAACACGTCAGAGTAATCACGCCGACGGGATATGCGGGCAATTCAGTGTTCGGAATGTTCGACCGCTTGAATCAGCTCGATTTTTCGTATCGTTGGGTGACAAGATTTTATTGTCTCTCGAAACAAGACTCGATAGAGGAATTGACGCGAATTAAAAAGGGTTGGTACGGAAAAATCAAACCGTTGTCGGCGATGCTCAAAGAATTGTTGCTGGACAGAGAATCTCCCGAAAATTTGAATGAAAATGCGGTAATGAAATTCGACGAAGTGAAAGATGCGATAACTTCAGTCGAGGCAGATGTCACAAGTTACGGATTTTATTCTACGGTTATCGTTGTTATGGATGAAAATTACGAATCGGCGAATACAAAAGCGCAACTGGTCGAACAGACGCTAATCAATCTGGGATTTCGCGCCAAAGTCGAGGATTTGAACGCGGTAGACGCATGGGCAGGAAGTTTACCGGGCAATGTAGGCAGATTTATTCGCCGACCAATGGTTTCGTGTGCAAATTTGATTCACATGATGCCGATTTCGGATATATGGGCGGGCGAGCCGCGAAATAAACATTTTCAAGCTCCGCCGCTGATTTATACACAGACAGCGGGCAATACTCCGTTCAGATTATCGCTCCACGTTGGCGACGTAGGGCATACTTTAATAGTCGGACCGACAGGAGCGGGCAAAAGTGTTCAGCTCAATATAATCGCGGCGTCGTTTAGGAAATATAAGGACGCTAGGATTTTTATCTTCGATAAGGGCGCATCGTCAATGGTGCTGACGGCAGGCGTCGGCGGCAGATTTTTCGATTTGGGCAACGAGACGCAACATTTATCATTTCAACCGCTGGCGCAGATTGACAACGACAAGGAACGGCAATGGATTCAAGAATGGTTGTGCGATTTTATTCGGCAAGAAAACGTAAAAATCAATCCAGAGCACAAAAAATTGATATGGAACGCCCTAAACGTCGTGGCGTCGTACAAAGATAAAAATTTTCGGCGTATGACTAACTTGGTAAACGCAATTCAGTCGGTCGAACTGAAGACAGCACTGCAACCGCTGACAATATCGGGCGCATATGGCGAAATCTTCGACGCGGACACAGACAGCTTGCAATTATCGTCGTGGCAAACATTTGAGATGCAAAAATTGATGGCGACACCGGC
The DNA here is from genome assembly GCA_017427545.1 of Selenomonadaceae bacterium. Classification (GTDB taxonomy): domain Bacteria; phylum Bacillota; class Negativicutes; order Selenomonadales; family Selenomonadaceae; genus Quinella. The sequence continues at coordinate 296 of JAFRSO010000020.1, read as the reverse complement.
AATAGTCGGCTCAACGCTGATGTATATCTTTCATCGGATAGAACAAAGCTTAACAGGTGCACCAACGCTGATAATTCTCGATGAATGTTGGGTTTTCTTCGACAATGAACAATTCGCGCAGAAAATTCGCGAGTGGCTCAAAGTTTTGCGCAAAGCAAATGCATCGGTAGTGTTCGCAACCCAATCGCTGACCGATATTGTGGAAAGTCCGATATTCTCGACAGTTTTGGAATCGTGTCCAAGTCAAATCTTTTTGCCGAACGATAAAGCATTGGAAGAATCGCTGAAGGAAAAAT
>JAFRSO010000019.1 GCA_017427545.1 Selenomonadaceae bacterium | reverse complement strand
CTTTTCTTTGGACGTGCAAAGAAAAGTAGATACAAAATATAAAAATCATTACACGCTACGGAATAGTTATTCAACACGCCCTAATCACTTTGCACCGGCCACTGACTTTCAAGCGTAAGGAAGCATTTTTCTCACGCGTGCACGATCCGCTGCCGAAGCAAGCGTTGCCTTGCGGAGATTTCTCTTGCGTTTGCGAGTCTTCTTTTCAAGGATATGGCTCTTGTATGCTTTATTGCGTTTGAATTCGCCGCTGCCGGTCACGTGGAAGCGTTTAGCTGCTGCGCGATGCGTCTTGATTTTGGGCACCTGCGTCCCCTCCTTTTGTAGTAGTCTTCTTAGTCTTTTGCGCCTTTTGTGCCTTAGGAGAGAGAATCATTGTCATGTTCTTGCCCTCAAGTTTGGCGGCACGCTCGACGGTCACGACATCTTGCATAGCTTTGGCAAGCTTATCCAAAACTTCGCTGCCCAATTCCGGATGCGACAGTTCACGGCCGCGAAACATTATCGTAACCTTGACTTTGTTGCCCTCTTCGATAAAGCGTTGAGCATTTTTGAGCTTGACTTCAAAGTCGTGTTGCTCAATGTTCGGACGGAGCTTGACTTCCTTAATCGTGATAATTTTTTGCTTCTTGCGAACTTCCTTTTCGCGCTTCTGCTGTTCATAACGATACTTGCCGAAGTCCATGATTCGGCAGACAGGCGGTCTTGCTTTGGGAGCAACCTCAACCAAGTCAAGGTGTTTTTCCTCTGCAAGCCTAAGCGCGTCCCGCGTGAGCATGACGCCGAGCTGTTCGCCGTTCGCGTCGGTAACCCGCACCTCGCGAATACGAATTTCCTCATTGATTCTCAAAGTGTCCCTACTAATTTGAAATACACCTCCTGTGGCGCGTCGGAAAAAATTAAGGCGGCCTGTAAGCCACCCGCGATTCTCATCAAAATAAATCCTTGCAACCGCGCCAACACATTCAAGGTCGACGGGTGAGAAGCGCAGGCTCCTGCTTAACGCGCAAAAGTTTATCACAGCTATCAAACTCTGTCAAGGAAACAATCTTGCAAGTGCGCGTATTTGGTGTTAAAATCGCGGAAAGTTTTTTATCGGAGGCGTGGAAATGAATGGCAGTGAAAACGGTTATGCGGGAGCGTTGCTTTGTACGCTGATTAGTTTGGGCGCACTGTTGAAATTTGATGACGTATTCGGCGGCCTTATTGGGGCGGGCGGTGCAATTTTGGCGGCGGTGAGTTTGAGGATTGCTCTGGTCAAAGCGGCTCAAGCTGCCGAAGAAGATCATCAGCGCATGGAAATTCAATTTCAGCAACTCCGAAGCAAAATTATCGAAACTTCCGAAGCGAATATAACGGCAATGAATTCGGTAAATGACGCGGCACGATTGGTTCAGGAAAATATGGAAGTGATTCGCGTAAGGCTCGCGGAATTGGACAACTTGACGCATCTGACCGAATCTGCCGCGGAAATTAAATCTGCCGTCAATCGCCTCGCAGAAAATAATTCCACGCGCCTTGCCGATTGCACCGAAGAAATTAAATCGACCGTCGACAGCCTCGAAGAAAATTCTTCCGCACTCAACGCGATTCTCGAAAAAAATTTTGAGACGATAAACACGTTTGAAGCCGATAAAAAAGAAACTCTTCAAACGATGCTGAAACTTTTGCAGCTGGTCGGACAAATGCTGAAAAATCCCGCTTTAGTTAAGGACGTGGAAAAAGTTACCTCATCGATTGACGCACTCACCGAACAGATAAAAAATTTGCTGATTGAAAATCAACCGTCCTTGAGTCGTCAAGATTTGAGCACGTTGAAAAAAATTGCCTCAAAAATAAAATGAACGCGCCGAATTTGACGCGCATGGATAGGAGTTACGAAAATGATTTTTCCCGTTGAAGTTTTCGGAGTGATTGAAGAGAACGCATATTTTTTTATCGACGACGAGACGCGTCACGGATTTTTAATTGATCCCGGCGCGCAGGCTGATAAACTTTTGAAAATCATCGACGAGCGCGATTGGACGATTGAAAAAATTTTGTTGACGCACGGGCACTTCGACCATATCGGCGCAGTCAATGAAATTCAACGCGCTTTGAAAATTCCCGTCTGCATGAGCAAGCGCGGTGTCGAATATGCCAAAGATCCCGCGATAAATTGTTCAGCTTTCGTTGAGGAGCCGATTATCCTTGACGACGTGACTTGCCTTGACGACTACAGCGAAATTTTTTTGGCGGCGAATAAAAATTTCAGCGTGAAGTTGATTCCTGCACCGGGTCATACGGCTGACGGCGCGATTTACTATAGCGAAAAAAAATCCGTCGCGTTCGTAGGCGATACAATTTTTTGCGGTAGCTACGGACGGACGGATTTACCCGGCGGCGATTTTGGCGAACTCATGAAGACGATTCGCGATAAAATTTTGACATTGCTGGCCGGAACGATTTTATACACGGGGCACGGTTCTCCGACGACCGTCGCCGCTGAAAAGCAGTGGTTAGCTATTAGTGATTAGCAACTAGCAGCTAGTAGCTAGAAGCTAACCACTAAAAATCCGCTTCGACGCCGTGATTGTCGAAGACTTTCAAAATTTCTCTTAGCTTAGTTTTTTCGGGATTGTAATCAATCGTCGTTTCACCGTCGTGCGCGTGAATGTGAACGTAGAGTACGCCCGCCAATCCGAGCAGATTTTTCTCAACGGCCGACGCATTTTCGGCAGTGTAACCTTTGGCGGTGAATTGCAAGCGGGTATTGCCGCCACCTTCGCCGCAACCGCATTCTTTGCACATAATCTGAACACCTCGTTTTTAGCTGATAGCGGTTAGCTGCCAGCTGCTAGGAAATTTGATTTAACTGTTAAAATTATACCGCTTGACGAAATCAATCACAACCCCCGCGCAGGGTTAGGAGGAAATATGACGAAACTTTTACTCGTATTCATCGGCGGCGGACTGGGAGCAATGTCGCGATTCATCTTGACGACGGCACTTGCTGGTAAGCTCGGCAACTTCCCACTCGGAACATTGGCGGCAAATTTTTTCGGAAGTCTGCTCATGGGATTGGTCGTCGGAATTTTGGCGGGACGTTTCGAGTCAGTTCGATTATTCGTCGCGGTAGGATTTTTGGGCGGATTCACGACGTTTTCAAGTTTTTCGGCCGAAACGCTTGCTCTGATTCAAGGCGGACAAATTTTTTCGGCAACGGCAAATGTTATCGTCAGCGTGCTTGCAAGTTTGATTGCTTGCGCTGTCGGTTTGAAAATCAGTGGTTAGAAAGTAGAAAGTAGGGAATAGAAAGGAGATTTTTTCATGGCAAAAGCTTTGATAATCATCGACATGCAAAATGATTTCGTGACGGGGCCGCTCGGCACTGATGAGGCAAGGGCAATGCTCCCGCGGCTCGTGAAAAAGTTGGAGGCGATTGTTGAGGAGGGCGCAGTTGATTTAATCTTCACGCAGGACACTCACGCCGATAATTACCTTGAGACGCAGGAGGGGAGAAATTTGCCCGTCAAGCATTGCCTCAAAAAATCCGACGGCTGGCAGATTGTCCCCGAACTCCAAAAATTTACGCTCCGTTCCAAGGCCGTCATCGAAAAAAAAGCATTCGGTTCGACGCGCCTGCCGTCACTCATCAAGCCCTATGAGGTCGTCGAATTTGCCGGCGTCTGTACAGATATTTGCGTCGTGTCGAACGCGCTGTTAATCAAGGCGTTTTATCCCGAACAGCGCATTCAGATTGACGCGTCATGTTGCGCCGGCACCACTCCCGAAGCTCATCAAAAGGCTCTCGACGTTATGCGCAACTGTCAATGCAGAATCATCAACGAATAAAATTTAGGAGGATTTTTTATGTCAATTAAATTCGTCGAAACCAAAAATCTCAAAGCTAAACCCGACGTCAGCAAAATCGGATTCGGCACGCATTTTACGGATTATATGTTCGTCATGGACTACGACACGGCTCAAGGTTGGCACGACGCCCGCATTGTCCCGCACGAAAAAATTTTGCTCGACCCCGCCAATGCCACGCTCCACTACGGTCAAGCGATTTTTGAAGGTCTCAAGGCCTATCGTCAGGGCAACAAAGCTGTCCTCTTCCGCGCAAAAGATCATCTGCAACGCCTCAACCG
>JAFRSO010000018.1 GCA_017427545.1 Selenomonadaceae bacterium | reverse complement strand
CACCTACGATGTCCGAATCACTCCCGCCAATCGAATTTATGAAATTTTGTCGTCACAAATTCTTTCCTACGACACGCGAGCTGTTTTGGAAGTCAACAATAAACGTCGTCCGCCTCAACGTTATTCCGATAAATCAGAGATGGGGCAAATGGTTCGGCTGATTCTTTATGGTGAATAAAATCACGAGGATAATTTTATGGAAAAATTCAATCCGAATTACAGCTTGGAAGAATTTAAAAATTCAAATTTTGAAATTACCAAAACTGCTCAACGAACGGCATTGGAATTAGAATTTGATGAGGAAGATATTAGAAAAATTGTTTCAACGATGGAATCTAAACATTTTTACAAGTCAATGACTTCATATGCCAACCATAAAATTTGGCAAGACGTTTATCATGTTCCATACGGCAATTTAATTCTTTACATAAAATTTACTCAAAATGTTATCTCGGAATTTACGTTGCTTTCGTTCAAAGAAAAGTAGGAGTGATTGTTATGGAAAAAATTCATCCCGAGACAGGTGAAGTCCTCCATCGTGATATTCGGCCGTTTGAATTTACCTTCAGAGGCGAAAAAATTATTATCGATATGCCGGGTTGGTATCCCGCAGATAATGACGACGGAATTTTTACTCAAGAAGATATGAAAGTTGCAGGAAATGCATTGAGAGCTTTGAAAGCACGCCATAAACAATTTGAACTCGGTAATGTAGCTTCTGCTTAAAAAAATTTCCCCCGCAATAGTGCAGGGGATTTTTTTTGCCCGAATAAGATTATTTTTTCCGAACCCTATCAACCTTATCTTTGCCGGTCTTATAGGTGACTTTCTCGACGTGACGTTTGTAAACTCGCGCAGCTTTCTGACGTTCTTCAAGAGCTTTGCGTTCTTCCTTAGTCAATTTCAGCTTGGCAGTATTGTCGAATTGCTTAAAAAATTCCTCCGCAGCCTTGCCGTAGTCTTTGGAAGTCTTGCCCAAAGTGTTGCTCTGAATGCTGTAAGTATACATGAGCTTTGAATCTTTGGAATCGTAGACGTAAAAGAAAAGCCACGGGCGTTTGGAATTGTTGGTTACGGTCGTGATAACGTAAGTATCGGCATAGCGTTTGACGTTCTGATTGTAAACTTTTTCGGCTTCAGGCACGTCCAACGAGTGAATATCAATGCCGGTGTCACGACGAATAGCGGAAGCAACTTCATCATATGAGAGGACTTCGCGGCTGGAAGTGAATCTGCCCGCGTTGTAAATTTCGCGCGTGAAGTCAGCAATTTCCGGTTCAGTCTCTTCAGTCTTGTAGTAGTTCGGATAAGCGACTGCGATTTTCTTCACGGAATTGAGGTCAACGTCCTCCTCGATACTCTCCTCATAAGCCGCAAAAGCAATCGACGAGGTCATAAACACCGCTAACATCATCAACGCGGCTAAAAATTTTTTCATCAGCGTTTCTTCCTTTCTTAGGAACTAGGTACTAGAACCAGGTACTAGGTTGTTTTCTCTAGTTCTAATCCCTAGTTCTAGTAGCTAATCAACCTGCACAGCTTTTCCCTCTTGAAGCCAACGAATAAAAGTCGACGTGGCAATCCGCCGCTTCTTGAAGGTCTCGTCGAAGAAATAGGCTTTGGCGTCAGAAAAATTTTCATCCTTGACAAGGCAAACTTTATATCTGCCGTAATTGTCAATGGCGACGCCGTAACGTTCAAGCTTCAAAGTGTCCGTCTTGTAAGAAGTGTTTTTGGAAATTTTTTTTGCTGTCATTTCAATAATCCGTGCGCTTTCATTGCAGTTTTGATTTGTTCGAGGTGATTCGGCTCCGGCTCACAAAGCGGCATACGCAACTTGCCGACGTTCCAGCCCATGAGCCTCATTGCAACTTTGACGGGAATCGGATTGACTTCGCAAAACAGCGCGTCGATCAAATCGCAGTAATCAATTTGCATTTTCGACGCCGCATCAACTTTGCCGTCAAAATAATTTTGGCAGATCATATGAGTATCATGCGGCGCAACATTGGCGAGGACTGAAATAACACCGCTGCCGCCCAGTGAAAGAATCGGGATAATCTGGTCGTCGTTGCCGGAATAAATTGCCAAGTCGTCGCCACAAAGTTTACGCGTCCGCAGAATCGCCGTAAAATCTCCGCCGGCCTCTTTAGCGGCAACAATGCGCGGGTGCTTGGACAGTTTGCAATAACTTTCAGGCGAAATGTTTACACCCGTGCGCCCCGGAACATTGTAAAGAATCACGGGAGTATTAATGCTGTCGGCAATCTTCAAGTAGTGCGCGACAAGTCCGGCCTGCGTGCATTTGTTGTAATATGGCGTGACTAGCAGGACAGCTTGAACGCCGACTTTTTCCGCATATTGGGAAAGTTCAATCGAATAGGCGGTATCGTTGGAGCCTGTGCCCGCGATGACCGGGACGCGTCCGGCAACGTGTTCGACGGTGAATTTAATCGCGGCTTTATGTTCGGCGTCATTCATTGTAGCCGCCTCACCGGTCGTACCCGTAATGCAAATGGCGTCCGTGTGATTTTTAATTTGGTCGTCAATCATACGACCGAGTTCGGAAAAATTTACGCCCGTCTCGTCGAAAGGTGTAACTATCGCGACGCACGAGCCTTTAAACGGAATTTGTTTCATGTAAAAACCTCCAATTTAGTTAGGAACTAGGAACTAGGAACTAGGAACTAGGAACTGGGAACTAGTGGATAGATTGCAAGATTAAAAGTGACTGGCAATCTGGCAATCTCGCAATCTTGTTCCCTAATCCCTATTCCAAAGCTTGCTTAACTTCGCCGAAAATTTGAGCGTTCTCCTTGAGGACAGCCTCATTACCGAAAACGCACAGGCAATTTTGATTCATGCAGTCAGCAATCAATTTCGATAAAGCGCGGATATCTTCCTGCCGCGTCGAAAGAATTTCATTGCGAGATTTTTGGCGGTCGGCCAAGGTGATATTCCTCAAGCAAAAATCTGCGGCGAGTTGTCCCTTAATCGAGGGCGTCAACGGCTTGTCAATCTTGCTCAACGTGCCGATGATGTACTTGTCCATTTCCCTATCACTCACGTTGAAATTTTTCAGGAAGTCAGCCGTGCCGTCAAAAGTTTCAATCGTCTTGATGAGATTAGGATCACGATACGAGCCGAAGAATAATGAACCGTTGCGCTTGAAACCGGCAAATGCACCATACGCGCCGCCCTGCACACGAATTTTACTCCAAAAATATTCATAACGCAAAATCGTTTCCAACACGACAAGCCCGCCCGTATACTCATGGCCGAGGTCGATAAAGTTCGCGCCCTTGCCGACATATTGCACGCGGCTTTGAGAATACAGCCCCTCATTTTTCGGCTTGCACGGGAAAGAATAATTCTCCCGCTTAAATTCGTCAATCGTCATGCTCTTGAGCAGTTTGGACAAATGCGGCGTGAAATTTTTATAGAGTTCTTCAGGAGCCGTCACACCGATAATCAAACCGTTGCGATTGACCAGGCGATTGTACACGTCGCGCAAATCGTCAACCAGCTCATCAAATTTGTTGTCGAAGTCGGCGAGCAAATCTTTCAAGAACTTATTATACGGCAGATAAGCGGCGGCGTTGTAAGCTCCCGATTTCGTCTGATACGCGGCAAGTTGCGCTGAAATTATCGCCGTCGCCATGTTCTGAAGGTTGAGTTCAAAGCCGATTTGATCTTGCTCAATAATTTCACGCAGGCGTTTTTTGTTCGTGAAAATCGTTTCGTTGAAAATTTCGGCAAGAATATCCGTCATTTCGGCAAGCTTTGACTTTAGTGCCTTGATGTAAATTCTCATGCGCGGCGCGAAGGAATGAGGCTTGAAATTTTCCGAATCGGCGCGAAGAGTTGCCCCGAATCCGCCGACGTTCAAGTTCGTCAAAATCGCTAACTCTTCGTAGGAATGTTTCTTCGTGTCGACATTGCTCAAAAGACTTGCCAGCAGGTAAGCGTGGAAAAGTTTTTCTTGCGGAACTTTCAGCGCGTCGAAATAAAACGTCAGATAAATTATCCCGTGCGTGTCAATATTGCTGAACAAAATTTTCGTGCCGCTAAGGTCGCGGAATTGCAGCGGCAAATGTTCAGCCTCCTTGCGTAAATCTTCGCGCTTCAAAATCGGAATCGACTTTAAAGCTTCGGGCGAGTCGGGAGATTGCTGGCGGAGTTTTAATTTCTGCGTCATCGAAATAATTTCCTCAAGCTGCGCGGGCGTGAGTGTCGATTTAATTTCGGCGAGCTTCGCGGCTTGAGCATCGTCACGTTTCTTGGCAAAAGTCTTGTCGGGCGCAAGCGTCATCAAAACTTTGTGCGGGTTGTCGAGAAAATATTTCTTGATGATGTCCTCAAAATAATTTTCGTCAAGCCCGCGCTTAATCGCCGCCAAATCATCTTCGTAACGCAAATAGGCATTGGGGTCGCCGCCATAAAGCCACGTTTTGAGCAGCCGCAAGCCGTAAATCAATCCCTTGGGCGCAAGTCCGAAGTCAGCCTCACGCAACTTGAATTCCGTTAAATTTATCGACGCCTGCAGGAGAGTTTTATCAATGCCGTTGTCGACGAGTTTTTGAAGTTCGTCCGTCAGCAGAGAATAAAATTTTTCCACGCGGTCAACTTCGGAACCGGTCATCGTGATTGTAAAAGTCGGCTGGCGCAAATCGTCCTCAAGTCCGGCGTCAACGTCCTTGCCCAATCCCGAATCAATCAGAGCTTTTCGGACAGGTGCGGCGGGGCTGCTGAAAAGTGCGTGCGTCAAAATTTCCAAGCCCAAATTCGTGCGCGTGTCGAGAGTGTCACCTACAACCAAATTCAATGACAGAAAACTTTTCTCGGAAGAATTTTCATCTTCGCCAATCGGATAAACTTCGGCAACGCGTTTCATTTCGGTAAAGGCGGGGTGGAAGTCAATCGCCGAATCCACTTCGATTTTATCGAACCGGCTAAGATATTCGCGGTCGAGGTATTCCAACTCGTCGGCAATGTCCACGTCGCCGTAAAGATAAATGTAGCTGTTCGACGGGTGATAAAATTTTTGGTGGAAGGCGACAAATTTTTCCTGCGTCAAAGTCGGAATGGCTTCAGGTTCACCGCCCGATTGATAGCCGTAACAATTTTGCGGGAAAGTCTCGCGCAGGAGTTTGCTGCCCAAAATATCGTCGGGTGAGGAAAGTGCGCCCTTCATCTCGTTATAGACGACGCCGCTGTAAGTCAGTTTGGAGTTAGGAGTTAGGAGTGAGGAGTTGTTAGAAGTATCGTCACCATAACTCCTAACTCCTAACTCCTCACTCCTAACTATCTCGTAGTGCCAACCTTCCTGCATCAAAATTTCGGGCGTGGTGAGCATGGCGGGATTGAATACTGCGTCAAGGTAAACGTCTTGCAGGTTGCGGAAATCTTTTGCATTGCGGCTGGCGACGGGATAAACCGTTTTGTCGGGATAAGTCATGGCGTTGAGGAAAGTGTTGAGCGAGCCTTTAACCAACTCGACGAACGGTTCCTTGAGGGGATATTTTTTTGAGCCGCACAAAACCGAATGTTCGACGATATGCGCGACGCCGGTATCATCTTTTGGGGGCGTGCGAAAGCCGATATAAAAAACTTTATTATCGTCGTCGGTCTCGGCAAAGAAAAGTTTTGCGCCGGTTTTGATGTGTTCAAATTCGTAAGTCTTCGCGCCGATTTCTTCGACCGTGGAAAAATTTTTCAGGCAAAAGCCGTTTAGTTCTTCGCCAATTTTCAAATTCATACAATCGATCCTTTCTTAGGTACTAGGAATTAGTACTAGGTACTAGATTAAAATCCCTAGTTCTAGTCCCTAGTACCTTATCTTATTCGCTAAACTTCGCGGCGTCAACTGCCAAATACTCTTGCCGCTTGAAAATCTTCGGCACTTAATTATAATCTAATGGTTACATAAGATAATCACGGCAAATTGATATAAAGGATTGAAAAATTATGGCTAACAACACTCTGACGGGCAGCAGTGACGCTGAAGTTTTCATCTATGACGGCGGCAACGATGTCATCACGAATTACAGCGGCGAAGATACCGTTCAAATTGCGTCCGGTTCGATTAACGGCTACTCGATAAAAAATGGCGACTTGATTTTTAAAATCGGCTCCGGCTCCTTGACGCTGAAAAATATGGCGAATCATTCAATCACGATAAAAAATTCTTCCGGCAGGACGAGTACAAATTTTTACGGCACGGGTTACACCGCTCAAGAAGTCATTAAAAATCTCGTCAAGGCGTGGACGAAAACTTTGCTAACCGGGACGGCTGAACTTGACGAATCAATTCAACTCTGCTCACATTTCAAAAGTATCAGCGCGGTTATCAATCAAATGGTTGCCGATTGTAAGGCGGCGGGTGACGGTGATACTTTCTTGCGGAAATATTGCGGGATAATTCTCGACAACGCGGATACGGGCGCGATTACCGGTTGGGACGCGGGCGGTTCAAAAATTAAAACCGCGGCTAATGTCATCCCCGAAACGTCGACGCTTAAAGAATTGCCGAGCTACACAAACTCTTCCTTCGTCCGAAATAACGTGACGATTAACATTGCCGAGAATCTTTCAAGCCTCACCGCTGACGGCAAAAAAGTTTTGAACGCCCTTTACAGTTGGTGGGCGGAAGAATCTCTTTCACTCATTGAGGAAAGTTACGGCGTCAAGTTTGAGGAAGGCGACACGATTAATTTTTCACTCATGCCCAGTTCAAGTTATTGGGCGTTGACGAGCGGCACTGATGTTAAAATCAACATGGGCTACACGACTTTTAATGGCGACGACGATTATAACGGCAACGGCGTCGACAGGACGATTGCGCACGAGTTCACCCACGTTGCACAAAATCTTTTCATGGGATATTTCCCGCAGTTTTTGGAGGAAGGTCTTGCCGAATTGACGCATGGAATTGACGATATGCGCCAGAGCCTCATCAAACGTTTGGCGGAAAATCCCGACGCCCTCAAAGGTTATCTCAACGTCAACAACTACAACACGGGCAGTGCTTACTATTACGCGGCGGGCTACATGTTCTATCGCTACCTCGCCAAGCAGACTGCGGACGCTTACGACAAATCAACCGCTCATGCCTGGGAAGATAACGTTTTAATCAGCGGCACGAGTAAAGCTGAACTTTTGAGCGGCAGCGGCGATTACGTTACACTTTCGGCGGGTTCAGGCAATGATACTCTCACGGCTTACGGCGACAGTATGGAAGTTATCGGCGGCGCGGGCAATGATTTCATTTACAGTGACAGTGCGGGCGCAATTATCAGCGGCGGCAAGGGCAACGATACCATGAAAAATTACGCCTCAAAAGTTTCAATCAGCGGTGATGACGGCAACGATTACATTTACAACTACGACGCCTCGAAAATCACAATCTGCGGCGGCAAGGGCAATGATCATATCCGCAACGGCGACGGCTCAAAAATTCTCTTCCAATATGTCGGCGGCTACGATACCATTTACGGTTTCGATTCGACTTGCACGCTTCAAATCGGCGACGGTACCGAAACTTATTCCACGACAACAATCGGTTCGAATGTCGTCGTCACGACCGGCAACGGTAAAATCACTTTGAGCGGCGCGGCTACTTTATCTGCTGCCAACATCAAGGGCGAGGATCCTCCCGCGTGGACAATCAGCGGCTCCGTTGCAACTTACACTGCAGAAAATAATTCCGTGCTCAAAGTTATCGGCGTCACTTCACTCGACGGAATTTCTTTGGACGGAAATGTTGTTATAATTTCGGCGGCGTCACTCGGCAAAAACAGAGTTACCGTCACGGGCGATTATACATTGGCGTTGAGCAATGACGTTGCAGAGCCTTCGACATCGATTGCCTGGAAACTCAACGGGACGACTGCCACTTACAATCAGACGACGACCGCAGGTTACACCCTCACTGAAGACGCTTCGGCCATCAACTATTCAACTGAATCTGTGACGACGCTGGCGACCGTTAAAGGCGTTAAATCGACGAGCGGGCTTAAAGTCAGCGGCAATGTCATCACAGTTGCAAAGGCCTCCGTCAATGCAAAGAATATCACAGTCACGGGCGATTACACATTGGCGTTGGCTGATAATGTCACTCGACCTTCCACTACAAATTCTTGGAGCCTCAACAATTCAACCGCCACGCTTAAGCAAACTACGACCGCAGGTTATACTCTCGAAGACAACGTTATCATTTACTCGAAAAAATCTACAGCGAATGTTGCGACGGTTACGGGTGTTAAATCGACGAGCGGGCTTAAAGTCAGCGGCAATGTCATCACAGTTTCTAAGGCCTCCGTCAATGCAAAGAATATTACAGTCACGGGGGATTACACATTGGCGTTGGCTGATAATGTCGCTCAACCTTCAACGACAAATTCCTGGAGCCTCAACAATTCAACCGCCACATTAAAGCAAACTACGACTGCAGGTTACACTCTCGAAGACAACGTTATCATTTACTCGAAAAAATCTACAGCGAATGTTGCGACGGTTACGGGCGTTAAATCGACGAGCGGGCTTAAAGTCAATGGCAATGTCATCACGGTTTCTAAGGCCTCCGTCAATGCAAAGAATATCACAGTCACGAGCGATTATACGCTTGCCCTTGCTGATAATGTCGCTCAACCTTCAACGACCAATTCTTGGAGCCTCAACAATTCAACCGCCACATTAAAGCAAACTACGACTGCAGGTTACACCCTCGAAGACAACGTTATCACTTACTCGAAAAAAATTACTGACACTTTGGCGACGGTTGACGGTGCAAAATCGCTGGCGGGCATCTCAATGAAAAATAATATCGTCACGCTTAAGGCCGGCTCTCTCGAAAGCAACGTTTCAGTCAGCGGCAGTTGTGAATTCAATTTTGCGGCGGGCAATTATAAGGGCGCGTCGATTAGCGGCAGTGACGGCAAGGACATTATCACGAGTCGCGGCAGGAATATTTCAATCGACGGCGGCAAAGGTAAAGATACGATTAAAATTCTCGGCAGTGCAACGACGATTGTTGGCGGCAAAGGCAATGATTCAATCACCTCAAGCGGCAATAATAATTTGTTCGTTTATGCCAGCGGCGACGGTAATGATGTTATCGCGGACTTTTCGGCGACGGATAAAATTAAAATCACCAAAGGTACAGCTTCCGTCTCGACAAGCGGTGATGATGTTATAGTCAAGGTCGGCAACGGCAAGATGACTCTCAAAAATGCCGCGGGGCAAGATATTTCAATCATCAACGTTAATGGCAAGGAAAATGTTTATTCGACGACGGCCGCCGCCAATGTTCCTTACTGGTTCACAGAGGACGATTCAAATTTCAACGCCGCGCAGTTGGATTCAATCGTTGAAACTTCAGCGGCTTATTCACTCGGCGAAATTGAAACTTCCAAATCTATCACGCAAGAAAATATTTTAATCAGCTACTCCGACAAGAAATAAAATTGTCCGAAAATTTTTCCCGTCAAAAGTGGCGGGATTTTTTTTTGCATGATATAATTGATAAAATTTTTATACGAGGTGAATGTTATGCTTGAGAGGAAATTTCTTTTCGACCTGCAACGATTTCTTTACATCGAAAACACCAAGAGCAATACTTTGCTTAGCGGCACAAGCGCAGCAGATACCATTTACAACGGCGAATATGATGAATATGATGATATTTATCGAGGCGGCGGTTCAAACGTCACGATGAACGCCGGCGCAGGTAACGATTTCATTTACAACGGCGAAGGCTATGCCGCTTCAATCAATGCGGGCGAAGGTAACGATGAAATTTTTAACCTTTACGACGCCATAGACTCAACGGTCGAAGGCGGCGACGGTAATGATTACATTGTAAATGATAGCTCTTATGTCACACTCAGCGGCGGCAACGGTGATGATTACATTTCCAACGAAGAAGGTTTTTACGGCGAAAGTCCGAACGTTTCAATAAATGGCGGGGCAGGTAACGATAAAATCACAAACTATTCCTCCGAAGTCACAATCGCGGGGGGCGACGGTAACGATTCTATTACTTTGACGACCTATGCGCAGTACAACCTGATTCAATATTCTTCAGGCGATGGCAACGATATCATTAAAGGCTTCAACTCGGACGACACGCTCTCTATTGGCGGAGGCACCGGCACTTTCTCCACGCAAGTTAGCGGCAATGATATTATCGTCACGGTCGGCAAAGGGAAACTTACTTTGCAAGGTTCAGCGACTTTATCGGCTGTCAATATTGCAGGCATTGAAAGTAATCCTTTGCTTATCACACTCACCGAAGGAAATGACAGCTTGCTCAACTCTCTTGACGGCATGAAAATTAATGCACTCGGCGGTTCCGATACCATTTTGAACGGAGCATACCGCGGCGGTATTTGGTATAGGGCAGGTAATAACGTCTCGATAAATGGCGGGGCAGGTAACGATTCAATCCGCAACGAAGGCGGCGATAACGTTTCAATTCTCGGCGGGGACGGTAACGACCGAATTAACAATATCGAAGGCAAGAATTTCAGCATAGACGCGGGCGACGGTAACAATTTTATTCGCACTTACAATGCGGACGGTACAATTATCAGTGGCAACGGTTCTGATACGGTTCACATTGATGAAAGCATGACCGTAACAATCAGCACGGGCGCGGGTAATGATTCTATTTATCTCGATTACGACAGCTCTGAAGCTTCTATTAATGCCGGCGCGGGCGACGATACCATTATAAACGAAAGCTACGACGCGACTATCAATGCCTCTGCGGGAAATGATTACATCTATTTGGATTCTGCAGCGGGCTATAATCTGATTACATACGCTCAAGGCGACGGCAACGATGCTATCGAAGGATTCAATTCGGACGACACGCTCTCTATTGGCGGAGGCACGGGTACTTATTCGACAACTAAGAGCGGTTCAAGCGTAATCGTGACGGTCGGCGACGGGAAAATTACATTGAGTGGCGCGGCAGGTTTGACGACGCTCAATATTGATGGTGTATATAAAAATCCCGCTATCTTGGAAGTGACGAACTCGACAAAATCTCCGCTTCAAATCGGCACGGCAATTAAAACTGTCGACGCCACTGCGCGGACGAAAGCTATCAAAATTACCGGCAACGCTCTGGCAAATTCAATCGTCGGCGGCAGTAAGAATGATACAATTTACGGCGGCGCGGGAGCAGATTCAATCCGCGGCAATGCCGGCAACGATAAACTTTTTGGTGAGGCAGGCAACGACAGACTTTATGGCGGCAACGGAGCCGATACTTTATCGGGCGGCGTCGGCAATGATAAACTCTTCGGCGAGGCCGGCAACGATTCATTGAACGGCGGCGACGGTGCAGATACATTAAGCGGTGCGGCAGGTAATGATAAACTTTTCGGCGGCGCAGGTGATGATTCACTCGTCGGTGATGAAGGCAAGGATACATTGTCGGGTGGCGCGGATAAAGATAAACTTTTCGGCGGAGCAGGCGACGATTCACTTTCGGGCGGCGACGGTAAAGATACTTTATCGGGCGGCGCAGATGATGATATCCTTCGCGGCGGTGCAGGTCATGACAGCTTGAACGGTGGCGCGGGCGATGACATTTTGGATGGCGGCACCGGTAACGATACGATAATCGGCGGCAGCGGTTCGGACATTTTCCTTTACAAGAGCGGTGACGGCAATGACGTTATCAAAGACTACGCCGAAAATGATTTAATCAGCGTCACTTCCGGCAAGGTCAGTGCAATATCGACGAACGGCAACAACGTTATTTTTACGGTCGGCAGCAACAAAATCACTCTTACGGGAGCCAAGGATAAAATCATTTCTTACGCCGACACGGACGGATTGCACTCTCACGCCGAAAATAATGACGCGGTTCAAATTATCGGCAAGACGATTACACTTTCCGAAAACTACATGAACGATAATTTTAACGTCGCGGATTACGGCTCAACCTTACAGACGATTGACGCCTCGGCAGTTGTCCACAACATCAACATTACCGCAAATAAAAACGCCAATAAAATTATCGGCAGCGCGCAGGACGATTCGATTGTCGGACTGGCGGGAGCCGATACGATATTGGGCGGCAAGGGTAATGATTCAATCGTCGGCGGGAAAGGTAACGATTCACTTTCAGGCGGCGCAGGTGCGGACGTTTTCATTTATGCTCAAGGTGACGGCAATGACATTATCACCGATTATGCGGTTGAGGATAAAATTTCAATCGCGTCCGGTACAGTCAATGTCACGACGAGCGGCAACAATGTAATCTTCACGGTCGGCAGCGGGAAAATTACCGTCAAGGGTGGCGCAAAAAAAGTTGTGACTTATATTGATTCGACGGGCACGAATTATTATCCGAAGAATCCCGACCCTGTTATCTTGACGAGCACCGGTGTTACCTTAAGGGCAAATTACACTGATGAAACTTTTGATTCGGCGGACTACAGCAGTAATATTGCAACGATTGACGCTTCCGCCGTCACGCACAATTTAAAGATTATGGGCAACGGTAAAGCCAACGATATTATCGGCGGCTACAAAAATGATTCAATCAACGGTGGAGCAGGTAAAGATACTCTAAGCGGCGGCAGTGGCAATGATAAACTTCTCGGCGGGACGGGCAATGATTTACTCTTCGGCGGGGAAGGCAATGACACTCTCACAGGTGGTGCCGGTAATGATGAGCTTTGGGGCAATGAAGGTTCCGACGTGTTCGTTTATAAATCGGGCGCGGGTAAGGACGTTATTTACGGCTTCGACACCGGCGACACCTTGACGCTTGATAACCTCAACTTTACAACGTCGTATGCAAATGACGCGATAACCTTCAATGTCGGCACGCAGACCAATGCTGTCACGCTGAAAGATTTCACTGCCACGACCTTTCACATTGACGGCGAGTCTTACAAAATCAGCGGCACTACATTAGTTAGGAGTGAGGAGTGAGGAGTTAGGAGTTAAAATCTGGCAACTAGCAGCTAACAACTAGTTCCTAGTTCCTAATCCCTACTTCGCAAGCCGTTGCAGATATTTGCCGTATTCATTTTTGGCAAGCGGCTCGGCAAGTTTCAAAAGTTGCGCCGAATCAATGTAGCCCATGCGATAAGCAATCTCTTCAATGCAAGAAATTTTCAAGCCCTGCCGCGTCTGAATCGTGTGCACGAACGCGCCCGCCTGCAAAAGTGATTCATGCGTGCCGGTATCAAGCCAGGCATATCCGCGCCGCATTTTTTCCACACGCAACAAACCGCGCTCAAGATAAATTTTATTCACGTCGGTGATTTCCAATTCGCCACGCGCTGAAGGTTTAATCGCCTTGGCAACGTCAACAATATTTTTATCGTAGAAATAAAGCCCCGTTACGGCATAGTTCGAGCGGGGATTTTTCGGTTTCTCCTCAAGACTGACAGCTTGACCCGTCTCACGATTGAATTCGACGACGCCATAATTTTGCGGATCGTTGACGTAGTAAGCAAAAACCGTCGCGCCTTCATCATGAGCCGCCGCATTTTGAACGAGCTTTGCAAAATCCGAGCCGTAAAAAATGTTGTCGCCCAAAACCAACGCGCAACCTTCCCCGCTGATAAAATTCTCGCCGATTAAAAATGCCTGCGCTAAACCTTCGGGCTTGGGCTGAACGGCGTATGAAATTTTCAAGCCGAGTTGCGTACCGTCTCCGAGCAGTGCCTGAAATAAATGACTGTCCTGCGGCGTCGTGATGATTAAAATTTCGCGTATACCCGCCAACATCAAAGTCGACAGCGGATAATAAATCATCGGTTTATCGAACACGGGCATTAATTGCTTGGATACGACTTCCGTCAGCGGATAAAGCCTTGTGCCTGAACCGCCTGCCAAAATTATTCCCTTGTTTATCATGATTAATTCCTCCTTCGCGCACATTTTACACGACAAAATTTTTTTTGCAATTCTTGCGGCGATTGATTATAATTATCCTGAAAAAAACTTGAACGGGAGTGAAATTTTTGGCAACAGGAAGAATCCTCGACTTAGCCGCGAAGTCGCAAGAGATATACGAAAACGAAATGCCCGCCGCACTGATTTATTTTAAGGAGCGGGTGCCGGTTCACGATTGGCAGGAATTATTTTTCATCGCGGTCAAATGCCTTTACGCTGAATTCCCCGACACGATTAACAGCTTATGCTCAACCGACCCGACGCGTACGCTTTTTCTGCGGACAAACACAATCGACATGGTCAGCCCGAAAAAAATTGCGCCGATAATTTATCTTGAAACAAATCGCACGCCGCAACAAATCCTCAAGGCGATAAGGCTAATCTTCAATCGGGCGAATGTCAAAAATATTCAAATGCGCGTTGAAGTCCGCGAAGTGCTCTATTTAGGAATAAGGAATAAGGAACAAGGAACAAGTTTAAAAACTCTGCTTCCTGCAAAAAAACCGGTGCTGCATTTGAATCAGACGATTGAGGAAATGTTAGCGACGCTTGACGCAATGGAGATACCGAAAAATTCCAAAGTCATCGTGCCTCATGCCGAACCTCACGGAAAAATTGAACCGCAAGTTTTCGGGAATTTGTTTTTCATATTGGAAGGCACGCGTCACGGCCCCTTTGCAAATGAAAAAAATCGGTATGTCGCACTTATGCAATGTTTGGCCGAGTTGTACCCGTATCAAATTCTCAAGGAGGCGGGTCATCATATAAACAGCATGCATCGGCTGACTTTGATGAAGTGCGCAAGTTATTTGTATTTCCGTGAGCCGGTTGAGTTGCCGAATAATTTGTTCATAGACAAAGATTTTCCCGACCGCGTCTTGATTGAAAATGAGCGATATTATCTGGCGCGTTGCGGATTGTATTTTGAGAGTGTGATTTTTAATGCTTGAACGAATCACTTGGATAGACTTCGCAAAAGGCTTTGTTATGATCCTCGTCGTACTCGGTCACGCGCTCGACGACGATTTTTCGCTGTGCATACTCATTTATATTTTCCACATGCCGTTCTTTTTTATCTTGGCGGGCTATCTTTTGAATTTAAACAAGTGGGGCGGCTCAAATAATTTCAAAAAATTTGCATTGAAACTTTTTAAGCGGCTCCTCGTACCGTATTATCTCGCCAACATTTTATTTTTCCCGATTTGGTTTATCGTCTGCCATAAGCTGGGATATTTAAATTATTTTTGGGAATGGTGCACTTATAAGCCGCTCGATTCGCTCGCGGAAATTTTTATCGGCGACGGCACGAATTTAATTTTGGGAACGCTGTGGTTTTTGCCGACACTATTTTTGGCGCAGATAATTTTAATTTTTCTTTACAACTTTCTGATAAAAATCGGCGCGAAAATTTTTTTGTTCGCGATCGCAATCGTCTCGTGCATAGGTTTTGTCCTCAAAGATTTTGCCTTCCTGCCAATGGGCTTGGATATCGCTTTTGCCATGCAAATTTTTTTATTGGCGGGCATTTTGATTCGCAGACACAAAGTCCTTGACAAAATGGATTTTAAACTTTACGGCGCGTTGATTTTGATTTTGCTCGGCGTTTTTTATTTCAACGAAACGATTGACGTAAACACGCGAATTTACGGAAACCCGTTGCTGTTTTATGCGGGCGGCATCGCGGGCACGTTGCTCGTCATGAAATTTTCCATACTGATGACGGGCGGAAAAATTTTTTCATTGATAAGCGACTGCGGACGACAGAGCATGATGATTTTGGTTTTGCACTCGATAATTTTAAACGTCGCTTACGAAATAATCGTCGACGCGCTGAATTTTCCGGCAGAAAAAATTTTCACGGACTACGCGGTAATTTTCTGCGTGACGGCGACGGGCGTTTTAATCCCGCTGTGGATTGCGAAACGTTTCGGAAAATTGCCCGTGCTGAAATATTTTTGCTCGTAAAAAAATCTTTACAGCCGCTTGCTTTAATTTAACTCGATACTTTATAATCGGTTTGAAGTAAGGAGGCGGTGAACATGAAACTCACACGCAGAAATTTTGTGAAGCTCGCGGGTATTGCGGGCTTTTTCGGGTTGGGAAGTGCTTTAAGTGCTTGCGGGGGAACGGCTGCCACAGTCACGACCGGTGTTGCCGAAGCAGATAAACTTCCGCCCGCCGATAAAGCGAAGGTTTATTTCACCAAGAATATTGACGCAGATCATCTCATTGCGTTATACAATAAAATCAACGGCGACATCAGCGGCAAGGTCGCTATCAAACTTCACACGGGCGAACCGAATGGCCCGAACATTTTGCCGCGGGATATGGTGCAAGCTCTGCAAGCTCAAATTCCAAACTCCGCAATCGTTGAGACGAACACGCTTTACAGCGGCTCACGTTCAACTACCGAACGTCACAGAAAAACTCTCAAAATCAATGGCTGGACGTTTTGTGAAGTTGACATTCTCGACGAAGACGGCGACGAAAATTTTCCCGTCAAGAAAGGTTTTTATCTCACGGAAGTTGCTATGGGTGCTCACCTAAAAAATTATGATTCACTCGTCGCGCTGACTCATTTTAAAGGTCACGGCATGGCGGGATTCGGCGGCAGTCTGAAAAATATCGCTATCGGTTGCGCAAGTGGTAAAGTCGGCAAGGCTCAAATTCACGGCGATAATTGGGAGACCGGTAACGCATTTTTGGAACGCATGGTTGATTCGGGCAAGGCGATTTGCGATCACTTCGGCAGAAAAATTTGCTATGTCAACGTCTTGGCAAGACTAAGCGTCGATTGCGATTGCGTAGGTGCAGGTGCTCAAGCTCCCGAATTGCCTGACCTCGGAATTTTGGCGTCAACCGATATTTTGGCCGTCGACAAGGCGTCAGTCGATATGGTTTACAACTTCAAAGGTGAAGAAAAAAATTACCTCATCACCCGCATTGAAAGCCGCTCCGGTCGTCATCAACTTGAGGCTATGGAAAAACTTCAAATGGGCTCGCCGAATTATGAACTTATCACCATTGATTAAAAATTTTTAGCTGTTATAATGAAGGTTATCATTCACTCTAAGGAGGCAGATTAATGCTCACGATTGAACAGCTTCAAGGGTACGGCGTCAACACCAAAGATGGGCTTGCCCGTTGCATGAATATGGAGAAGTTTTATTTTCGTATGTTGGGCATGGGGCTTAAAAATGATTCGTTCGACAAGCTCGAAAAGTTGTTGGCGGAAGGGAATTTGGAGGAGGCTTTTGAGCAGGCGCACGCCCTTAAAGGTGTCATGGGAAATTTGGCCGTCACGCCGATTTACGACCCGCTCTCCAATATCACCGAATCACTCCGTGCCAAAGAAAATTTGGATTACGTATCACTTTACAAGCCGATAAAAGAATTGCGCGACAAGTTGGTTTCCGAACTCTGATTCAAGATGATTCATCGGGCTTTTTTATCATGTCGATCGGAAATGTGATTAAAATTTTAACCACTAATCACCAAAAAGGCTGTTCTTTGCAAATATGGAGGACGGTCTTTAACTTTAATTAGGAATGAGGAATTAGGAATGAGGAATTTTTTTCTGACAATCTGCGCGATTACATTATTGATGACGGGTTGCGGTGGCAATGAAAAATCTGCCGCGCCTGTCGAATTACACATTTCCGCGGCGGCAAGCTTAACAAATGCCATGAACGACCTGGCTGAAATTTACGCCAAAGACAATCCGAACGTCAAAATCACTTTCAATTTCGGCTCAAGCGGCGCACTTCAACAGGCGATTGAAAATGGCGGCGAGACTGATTTATTTTTCTCCGCTGCTCAAAAGCAAATGAATGCTCTTGACGAAAAGGGCGAACTTGCCGAAGGTACCCGCCGCGACTTGCTCAAAAATGAAATCGTCTTGATTGTGCCTGCCGATTCAAAGTCGGACATTGCAAGCTTTGATGACATGGCGACCGATAAAGTTCAGAAAATCGCCCTCGGTGAACCTAAAGGCGTGCCCGTCGGTCAATACTCCGAAGAAATTTTCAGCAAACTCAATATTCTCGACGCGGTTAATGCCAAGGCGGTTTACGGCTCTGATGTCCGTCAAGTGCTCGCGTGGACTGAAACCGGCGAAGTTGATTGCGGGGTTGTTTATGCCACTGACGCCGCCATCAGCGATAAAGTCAAAGTCATTTGCTCCGCCCCTGAAGGTTCCCACAAGCCCGTTATCTACCCCGCCGCCGCGATAAAGTCTTCCAAAAATCTCGACGCGGCCAAGAAATTTTTAGACTTCACCGCCTCCAAACCTGCCAAGAAAATTTTTGCCGACTATGGATTTAAGAGTATCCATTAGAAAAAAACTCCGTGACTTCACGCTTGAGGTTGACTTCGACGTTCACGACGAAATTTTTGCACTCCTCGGCGCAAGCGGTTGCGGAAAATCCATGACGCTAAAATGTATTGCCGGCATTGAAATTCCTGACGCGGGCAAGATTATTCTCAACGGACGGACGCTTTTCGACAGCGACAAAAAAATTAACCTGCCGCCCCAAGCTCGACGTGCAGGTTATCTTTTCCAAAATTATGCGCTCTTCCCGAATATGACTGTTGCCGAAAATATTTCCTTCGCCGCAACCGACACTTCCAAAGTCGCCGAAAATATTTCACGTTTCAAACTCGACGGGCTGGAAAATGTTTATCCTCATCAGCTTAGCGGCGGTCAACAACAACGCGTCGCCTTAGCCCGTGTATTGGCATCTCACGCCGAAATTTTATTGCTCGACGAGCCGTTCTCCGCCCTCGACACTTACCTCAAGTGGCAGCTCGAACTTGAACTTGCCCCGATTCTCAAACTTTACGGTTCAGCTGTCATTGTCAGTCACGACAAAGGCGAAGTCTTCCGATTGGCTGATACCGTTGCCGTCATGAATCACGGGAAAATTTCTGCGCGCGGTTCAAAGCATGAAGTCTTCCAAAATCCCAAAACTTTAGCCGCCGCCATTCTGACCGGTTGCAAAAATATTTCTCCCGCGAAAAAAATCGCCGATGATAAAATTTTCGCCGCAGATTGGAAACTTGAACTTCACGCGCCCAACGTCCCCGATAACATTCAAGCCGTCGCCATTCACGATTTGCGAATCAATGACACTGCCGCCGTCAATACTTTCCGATTGCGCGTCGTGCAAGTCATTGAGGATTTGAACGGCTTCGTGCTCATCTTGGAGAACGGTCTTTGCTGCGAAAGTGATAAATTTTTTAGAGTCGGTGATGAAGTCTTCGTACATTTCCCGACTGATAAATTAATTCCGTTATGCCATTAATCATTACCCTCAAAACTGCCGCCGTTGCCACAGTGATAACTTTCCTCCTCGGCATTGCGCTGGCCTATTTCGTATCAAACCTCCGACGCGGAAAAACTTTCCTCGACGCAATAATTTTATTGCCGATGGTTTTGCCGCCAACAGTCGTCGGATTTTTTTTATTGCTGATTTTCGGCAAGCGTTCACCAATCGGAAAATTTCTCCTGCAATTCGATATCAGCTTAGTTTTCACGTGGCAGGCCGCAGTTATCGCAGCAGTCGTCGTGAGTTTGCCGCTGATGTATCGAACGACACGCGCCGCCTTTGAACAGCTCGACCCGAACATAATTTACGCCGCCCGCACTCTCGGTGTCAGTGAGTGGAAAATTTTTTGGCACGTCCTAATTCCCAACGCTCGCCACGGAATTTTAGCCGGACTGGTCTTGAGTTTTACGCGGGCAATGGGTGAGTTCGGTGCAACTATCATGTTCGCGGGAAATGTCCCCGGCAAAACTCAAACGCTGTCCACCGCGATTTATGCTGCCGTCCAAGCAAACGATTACGACCTTGCAACAAAATGGGCGACCGTTTTAGTCGCCCTGTCATTGATTTTCATTTGGCTGTTAAACAATCGCACCCGCTGAATAGCCCGCACGATTAATTGCATCTCTCAACACGTCGTCGGAAATATTTTCCTTCAAGCCGACTTGAGCCGATTGTTTTTCCAGACTGGCCGCGGCAATCGTCACGCCGTCGACCTTCTCCAAGGCACGCACGACTTTATAAATGCATTTCTCGCAAGTCATGCCGTCAACGTCAATCGTTCGATGAATCGGAAATTTTTCAATCTTCTCGACGCGGACGCGATAGCTGTCGTCCAAAAGTTTTTGCTTATTGCAACCGCCGCTGCAACTCGAGCACTCATCAGAACAACATGCCGCCTCACTTTTGAAGAACGCGCGATAAGCTTTCCTCACGCCAAAGCCGAATGCCGCCGCGATTAACGCCCCAAGGATAACAGTCGCAATCATCATTCAAACCCCAAAAGTTTTCCGCCCTGATAGACGATTAATGACGCAACCCATGCAACTGCGCTGGTGTAGAAGAATACGAACACCATCCACTTGAAACCTTGAGCTTCTTTCTTGACGGTACCGAGCGCAGTCATGCACGGCGAATACAGCAAGCTGAATACCATAAATGCCAACGCTGATAACGGAGTAAATGCGCCGCCCATTGAAGTTGCATTTAAAACTTCTGCAGTGCCTTCCGCATCGTCCGTGTCAACAGAATCTTCGTCCGCGCCATAAAGGATACCCATTGTCGAGACAACCGCCTCTTTAGCCAAAATGCCCGTCACGACTGCCGCGCCTGCTTCCCAAGTGTCAAAACCTTGCGGGGCGAAGATTACCGAAGTAGCCGAACCGATACTTGCAAGATAGCTGTTATCCATATCTTCGGTCATGCCGTCGGAATTGAAACTGCTCAAGAACCAAATTATAACGCTCATTGCAAAGATAATCGTGCCGGCTTTGATGAGATAGCCCTTGCCTTTATCCCACGCCTCAAGCAGAACGGTTTTAGGATCGGGCAAACGATATGGCGGCAGTTCAAGCAGGAAGGTTGATTGCTGTTCTTTGAACATCGTCGTGCTTAAAACTTTTGCCATGATAATTGCCGTGATTATTCCGAGGAAATACATTGCGAAGACGACGTTGGCGACGTTGTCGGGGAAAAACATTGCCGCGAAGAGTGCGATAATCGGAACTTTCGCGTTGCAGGTGATAAACGGCGTCACGAAAATTGAAATCATTCTGTCCTTATGCGTATCAAGTGCACGATTCGCCATAATCGCCGGAACTGCGCAACCGAATCCCATCATCAGCGGCATAATCGATTTTCCCGACAGACCTGCGCGGCGCATAATCGGATCCATTATAAATGCGACGCGAGCCATATAACCCGTACCGTCGAGGAAACTCAAAATTATAAACAGCGTAAAAATCAGCGGGACGAAATTTATAACTGCGCCGACGCCCGCAATAATGCCGTCTGATACGAGCGACTGCATCCAATCTGCGACGCCCGCTTCAGCCATTGTATCAGCCGCCCAAGGTACAAGCGTTTCGTCGAAGAATTCACCTACAAGATCAGCAAGCGGTTGACCTATCCAGTTGAATGAAATTTGGAACATCAGATAAAATGCCGCAATCATCAAGACGATTGACGTTACGCCGTTGGCAAGGTAAGAGTCAAGCTTTTCAGTTAAAGTCTTGCCCGCCGCATTGACAGTCACCGCGCTCGACATAATTTTATCAATCAAATCATATCGCGCAGAAATAATTTCTTCCTCAATCTTCGAGGCCGCCAAACCGCTATGCTCAATGTTATGAATTCTTTCGATATGGTCTGTGATGAGTTTGGAGGGCGTGTAATTCGTCATGACTGCGTTGGTGAACACGTCCAAAAGTTTGCGGACACTCTTATTGCTCCTGCCGACAGTGTTGGTGACGGGCATACCGAAGGCGTCTTCCAACTTCTTCATGTCGATTTTGATTCCGTGACGTTCAGCCTCGTCCATCATGTTCAAGTTGAGGATAAGCGGTATTCCTTGCTCCATAAGTTGAACCGTCAAGAAAAGATTTCGGGAAATGTTCGCCGCGTCAATGATGTTGACGACGATATCGGGCTTATTCTCCTTGAAATAATCGCTGACGACCTGCTCTTCCTGTGAACGGGCATTAATCGAATAAGTGCCGGGTAAATCTATGACGGAAATTTTTCTGCCGTTGTGTTCAATGACGCCGACTTTTTTGTCGACAGTGACGCCCGGCCAATTGCCGATTTTCTGACGTGCGCCGGTCAGTTCGTTAAAAATTGTTGATTTGCCGGTATTGGGATTGCCGGTCAAAGCTACAGACAATGCTGCCATTTTATCACCTTCCAAAAATTAGCGATTAGTTGCTAACTGCTAGCTGCTAGTAGCTAACTCCTAATTGAATTCAACCTACTTCGGAAACTTCGATTTGTGCGGCATCATCGCGCCTCATTGCCAAATTATATGAGCGGAGCCGTATTGCAATCGGGTCGCCGAACGGTGCCGAGTTCAAAATTTCTACGCGAGTGCCGGGGATTAATCCCATAGTCATGAGCCGCTGCTTGAGGTTCGATTCTCCTACCGAATCAATCCTTACGACCATGCCGGGCTTTGTATCCTTAAGCGTCAACTTCATCGCCTCCTGAAAATTTTTTCGTACACGTAATGTATCACACTTGGAAATAATTATCAACACCGTTTGGAAAATTTTTTATGCGGCAAGAGTTCATGATTTGAAGTGGAAAAATTTCAGCGGCTGTTGTAAAATGGCGGAAAAATTTTTGGAGCAAGTGAAATGCAAAATACTGATTTGACTGCAACGGTCAAAAAATTTATTCGATTCAGTCTCGCGGGCGTGCTGACATTGGCGTTGATTATCGGTTACGCCGAGTTCAAATATTGGCACAAAGACGAAGTTATTCAGTTGGACGACGCAAAAGTTACGGGCACGATGGTTTCAGTCAGAGTTTTGGCGAACGGCAAAGTCAAAGAACTTTTATTCGAGGACGGAGCCGAAGTCAAAGCCGGTGATGTGATTGCGCGGTTGGAAGTCTCAATAACCGAGGAAGAAATTCAGCAGCTTGAAAATACAGTTCAGCTCGCCAAAGATAATTATGCGAAATTGGCGGAGGGGCAATGGGTCAAAGTTCCCGTTCAGCGCGAAAGAGTTATCACGCCGGCACCGTCAGTGTCATATTCGGCACCGTCGGGAAATTTGGCGAAACTTGAGGAGCGTGCAAATCGCATGGCTGAACTTTTCGAGATGGGAGCAGTCAGCGCAGTTCAAAGAGATGCTGCCCGTCGAGCTTATGAGAGCGCGTTGGCAGAATCTTCGTCGCCGTCATACTCACAGGCCGAACCTGTCGTTGAATATTACACCGAATACGTCGACGAGTTCCGCCAGACTCCTGCCGAAGTTTTAGCGGGAGCTGCACAGGCCATCAAGCAGGCGGAAATTTCTTTAAACGCCGCAAAACAAGAGGCTCGTGAGACCAACGTCATTGCGCCCGTCAGCGGAAATATTTATTACGGCGTCGAAGTCGACAAGGAACTTTCAGCGGGCGACAGCGTTTCGAGAATCGGTGACAGTCGCGAACTTTGGCTTGAGGTTGAAGTCACGGAAGAAATTTTCGATAAAATTCCGCTCGGAAAACTTGCAAGCTATTCGATTGACGGACATCAGCTTTTCGGCACCGTCATCGAAAAAATCAAACCGAACATTCAAGAGCAGTCCGAAGAATCAGAGCCGGTCGAACTTCCCGATATCCCGACAACCGAAAATGCACCGGCACCGTTAATCGGCGAGAATCAATCGTCAGAAAATCCTCCGCAAAATCCCGAAGCTAAACCTGCAGACGCTCAACCTTCCGCAGAAAATCCACCGCCTCAACCGCCTCAAATCCCTGAAGAATTTGCCGAACAGCAAAAACCTAACGACAAGTTCATCATAAAAATTTCAATGCCGGTCGAACGCGATTTTGAATGTCCGCCGAACACTTCAACCGCCGTCAAAATCAAGTTGTGAAAATTTCGGGAGGGATTGTAATTGATTGAATTGTTAGCACCGGCGGGAAGTTTCGAGGCGTTGAGGGCAGCAGTTGAGGCGGGCGCGGACGCTGTTTATCTTGCGGGAGAAAAATTCGGGGCGCGAGCTTACGCCGAAAATTTTGCCGGTGAACAGCTGCTTCACGCCGTCGAATTTGCACATTTGCGGGGAGTGGCGGTTCATGTCACGGTAAACACGCTAATCACCGACGAAGAGTTGGACGAGTTCGCGGCTTATATAAAATTTTTGCGGCGGGCGAACGTCGACGCATTGTTGGTTCAAGATTTGGGCGCGGCGTCAATCATCAAACAAATTGCGCCGGAAATCCCCCTGCACGCCTCAACGCAAATGTCAATTCACAATTCGGCGGGCGTAAAATTTTTGGCGGAGCTTGGATTCAGTCGAGTGGTTTTGAGCCGCGAATTGACTTTGAATGAGATTGAAAAAATTTGTCGTGAGTCGCCGATTGAGACTGAAATTTTTATTCACGGCGCGTTATGCGTATGCTGGTCGGGACAATGCCTGATGAGTTCGATGATTGGCGGGCGCAGTGGCAATCGCGGAAGATGCGCTCAACCTTGCCGCCTGCCATATGAACTTGTTGACGAACATGGCAAAAATCTTTTGAGCGCGGGAAAATATTTGCTAAGCCCGAAAGATTTAAATACGCTGGAACTTTTGCCGCGGCTGATTGAAACGGGCGTGACTTCGCTAAAGATTGAAGGTCGCATGAAACGTCCCGAATATGTCGCAACGGTCGTTAAGGTTTATCGTGACGCACTGGACAAAAATTTTTCGACGCCCGAAGATAAACGCAAGCTTGCGCAGATTTTTAACCGCGACTTCACGACGGCTTATCTGGAGAAAAATCCCGGCAAAAATTTAATTAGCGACATGAGGCCGAATAATCGCGGCGTGGCAATCGGACGCGTCGTTGAGGTTGCGCGCGATAAAATTATTTTGAAACTCAACGGGAAAATTTCTGTCGGTGATCAGATTGAAATTTGGATTAAGGTTGGCGGGCGCGTGACGTTCACGGTTGAGGAGTTTGAATTGCGCGGCGATTTGTGCACGATTACAGCTCCGACTAAGGGCGTCCGCGTTCATGACAGGGCGTTTAAGATTTTTGACGCTGAACTTACTGCCGAGGCACGGAAATATTTTACGGGCGCACCTGTTCGGAAAATTTCTGTCGCGGCGGAAGTCACAGCTAAAATCGGTGAACCGCTGACTTTGACGATGACTGACGCTGACGGCAACACTGCTGCTACGCGGACGAAAATTATTGCCGAACCTGCCAAAAATCGTCCGTTGACTTTGGACGTGCTCAAAAATCAAATCGGGCGGCTTGGCAATTCAATCTTCGCGCTGGAAAAAATTTCTGCCGACCTTGACGATAATTTGATGATTCCGATCAGTGAACTTAACGACGTGCGCCGAAGAGTGGTTGAGCAGCTTGAAATTCTGCGCCTGAAAAAATTTGAACGTCCAAAAATTTCTGCCCCCGCCACTAAACCCCTAGTTCCCAGTTCCCAGTTCCTAGTTCCTAAAATAACCGCTCACGTTGACACGCTCGACAAAATCAAAATCGCCCTCGATGCCGGTGCCGATGAAATTTTATTCGGCGGCGAAACTTTCACGAATCAGCCCGTCAAAAATATTTCTGCGGCGATTAAACTTGTCCACACTCGCGGGAAAAAAATTTCTCTTGCGACGCCGCGTATCCTTCGCGAAGATGAGCCGTTTGATTTGCCCGCCGAAGTCGACGCAGTTTATGTTCACAACCTCGCGACGCTCAACCTTGCAAAAAATTTCGGCGTCCCGATAAGGACGGATTTTTCTCTGCACGTCTTCAACTGCGCGACGATTAATTTCCTCAAAAATCTTGGCGTCGAAGGCGTGACACTTTCGCCCGAATTGAATCTTGCTCAAGTTAAAAGTCTTGCCAAAAAATCACCCTTGCCGGTTGAATGCATTGTTCACGGTCGGCAGGAGCTGATGATTTCGGCTTATTGCGTACTCGGAAGTTTTATCGGCGGCTTGGACAAAAAAAATTGCCCGCATGTTTGCAGGGCTAAAAAATTTTTTCTCCGCGACAGGAAAGATGAACTTTTCCCCGTCGTCACCGACCAATTTTGTCGTATGCATATCCTCAACGCCAAAACTCTTTCCATGATTGAACACCGCGCGGATTTTGACGGCGTGGCAAGAATTCGCGTTGATTGTCGGGCTTTGACATTGGACGAGACTGAAAAAATTGTTCACGCTTACAAATTCGGTGGCAACGAAATTGAAAATTATACTCGCGGACATTATTTCCGGGGCGTAGATTAGAAGCTGAACATTCTTTCACCGACGCCGCCAACGCGTACTTCGCCGACGGTAAGTTCAGTTGCTTTCAAAGAATTTCGCAACGGGTCAAGATACGTGCTCCGGAATTCTTCCGCCACGTCGATTCGTGAAAAATAGAAACGCATATCAAGATGACTTTGGTCATAGACGCGGAAAACCAATTCTGCCGCGCCGATATAATCGGTGAGGACGCAGACTCGGAACCACGTCTCTTTTTTTATTTCACCGGTCTCCTCATCCTTGGTATTCTCGTCGTAAACGTTGAGGTAAGTCGGATAGCTTTTCTCATTCTCGCCCATATAAAGCGGCATCATCATTTGGAAAGATCGTTGATTTTGGATAACGGAATTTTCCGCGCTCATGGCGTGACGCATGGCGGTCGTGAAGTCGGCAACATCTTTTCCGGCACGTTTAAAGGCGCGAGCATTCATCTTGGAAGTAACATTCGCCATATCGCACATTTGCATAAAAGCCCAAAGTCGCGGCAAGTCGGGGAGTTTTTGTTGAACGGCGGCCTGCTGAACTGTGAGCGGGATATTATTTTGACAGAGGCGCAGAAGATTTTGCAAGTGACGCGCTTCAGTTTCCGGCATCATTTGTTGCGAGTTGTTGACGAAATTTTGGAGTAATGCGGCGTCACGTGGCGTGGGCATTGTATTTGGATTGCGCAGGAGGAATTGCGCGAGGTTTTTCATTGAGTCGTTAGTCTGCGGCGTATTCTGCATATTTTGCCGAAGCATCGCACTTTTCGCCATATCCATTTGCGCACGCAGTTCGTATTGCCGATTGATAAAATCGTCGTTGACGTGCTTGGGCTTTATGCGGCTACGACGTCTGCGCGGCAGATCGCTGAATTGCGCTTGCTGCTCCTGCTGAACCTGTTGAGACGGCTGAACCTGCTGACTTTGCATTGGATTGAATTGCGGTTGAGGCGTCTGCCCTTGAACTTGCCCCTGAACAGTCGGTTGATTGAATTGAGCTTGCGGCTGAGTTTGAACTTGCTGGCCTTGAACTTGCGACTGATTAAATTGATTTGGTTGAGGCTGAACTTGCTCTTGAACTTGAACTTGTGGTTGATTGAATTGAGCTTGCGATTGTCCCTGAACTTGCGGTTGAGTGAATTGAGGTTGCGGCTGAGCTTGAACTTGCCCTTGAACTTGAACTTGCGGTTGAGTGAATTGAGGTTGCGGCTGAGCTTGAACTTGCCCTTGAACTTGAACTTG
>JAFRSO010000017.1 GCA_017427545.1 Selenomonadaceae bacterium | reverse complement strand
CTTCGCAACGGTTTTCGTCAAGGCCTTGAGGCGGCTACCCTGCCCGCCGGCCAATATCATTGCCAAGCACTCTGTCTTTCTCATAGAATAATCCCCCCTGAACGAAATACAAACTCCAACTTTCCGAAGCAAGGCTTCATTAACAAAGGCATTTCTACGCGCTTTGCCTTTTTCCTGCCGAAAATTTCAGAAAAAATTTTATTTGAACGTGGAATTTCGCTGAAATATCAATGCTTAATTTTTAGATTTATTCGCGTGAAGTTGTCGCGAAAATATTTGCAAGACGATAATTAACACTGCGCCGATAATCGCGCCGGGAATAAGTCCGTCAATCCCGCGCATCAATGACATAAAAATTGGCGTACGCATGTGTGCAAAAGTTTCGACCATTGAGCTTTGACCGATTGTCGCCGCCATAACCAGCATGAAGCAAATCATTTTCGGGAAGCGTTTTAGGAAGGCCGCCATTGCCAACATAAATGCGGGGTGTCCGAAGAAAATTTCTTTCGAGCGCGGACGGGCATAAAAAATTTGTTCGAGGAAGTTGCGGATTTTTATTTCAAGCCCTGAAACCGGCATTCCCGACGTGTGACCGCTTCTGGCAATCAAAACTACGACTGCGCCCATTACAATCATCAACGCGACGAGTGCTTTGACGCTGACGGATTTATTGAGCAGTTCTTTTAGCTGTTGAGTGGCGGGGACATTTTGCCGCACTTCGTCGACGATGTTAAATCGCTGCATGAACGCGACGGCTACCAAAATCAGCGGCAGGATAAATGTTAATTTTATGCCGCGGAAAATTTCAAACTCCAAAAAATATGACACGTCCGACAGTGCGCCCGAAAGATATGCCGCGCCCGTCATTGACAATATGCCCGTGAGTAGCAAAGCAAATCCCGAAATCCATACCAGCTGCAACGTCGACAAATTATTTTTCAGCCGCATTGCCCGATTCTGGACGCGAATTTTATATTGAATTACTCGGAGCAAATCGAGTTGCCAGATTATCGCCAGCGCGGGGAATAAATTTGCACTCATCAACGCCGCGAGGATTCTGACCTTTCCACCCGCGCCCATTAAAATCGGAACTGCCGCTATCACTGCCACGACCGCGAACAGTTGCAGTTGAAATTTTCTGTTGCGGTTGAGGCGACGCGAAATTAACGACAGGTATAAAACTCCCGCCGCTATTACTCCGATTATCACGAGGGCACGCAATATCACGTTCGGATAATAATTTTCAAACGTTCCCGCCTTGCCGAAAGTGAAACCGTCTTTTTCCAAAACGTCATGCACTGCGCGGAAATATTTTATGTTCGTTTCCAGCAAAGTCATTTCGGGTTCAGGCTTCTCGTAAATGCGCAGGAGGTTGATTCTGATATTGCGCTCCCGATCCGTTGTCGACCAACGATTTACCGCCGCTGACATTTCAAGCTTAGGTTGCTCATCTTTCGGGATTGCGTAGAGGCGGGCGACATTATCCTTGCCGACTTTTTGCGCGAGATATTCCATGCCCAGTTGCGGATAAAATTTCAGCTGCGTGAAATGTTCAATCACTCCGAAAGTCAATTTGCGCCGAATAAAATTGTTCGCCGTGAGGTCAAGAAAATTTGACGCGCCTAAAACTTCGGGGCCGTCAAAGACAATTTCGGAAATCGGGTAATGTTCAATCCTGTCAAAGAAAAATTGAACGTTCGCCGCCGTGCACTTATTGAAATTCTTCGGGCGGGCAAGGATATTGAAACCGGCTGCGCGGGCTTTATTCATCTCGTCACGAGGCAAGCCCAGCGGCATTTTCATCAAGTCGCCGAATTGCGCTTTGACTTCGATAACTTCAATGCCGCCGACTGCAAAAATTTTAACACGCTCCGCGCCCAATCGCTGAATCAAAGCTTCTTTCGTATCGTAGTAGCTGTCGAGGTCGCCGCCGATAACGTAAACTCTGTTGGTCGCAATCAAACCAAATTCAATCGTCTGCCGCCAAAGTTCATTGGTAAGCGTGCCGCTCTGATAGTTCGCCAAAATATCACTGCCCGCGAGCGCAAAAACTTTCCCCGAACGTCCGAGCTTTTCAAGCGTCGAATCGTAAATTGCAAGGGAAGTTATGCCGGTCTCTTTGACTTGCTTTAAAATGTCGTCAAGCTCCAAACCTTCGCGGTCGGCAAGATCGACGATATTTTGATAGTCAACCGCCATGTCAACTTGCATGTTCTCCGACTCAACGAAATATCTTTGACCGGCAATAATCAGCGCGGCAAAAAGTCCGACGCCGATAATTATTAAAAGCGTTCTGTTATAGAGAAATTTTTTCACAGCTTAATTCCTTGTCGCCTTGACGAAAGCTTCACCCTGCCGCATTTCAACTTCCCTGAATTGCATACCGAACGGCATTTTGACGCGTTCAGTCAAGTTGAAGTCGCCCAAAAATTTATCGAGATTGACGCGGCGCAGGATTGCATTTTCAAGGTTGATGTTATCCATCTGGAAGTAAAGGTCGCCGTCACGCGCGATAATCTGTCCGCCAATTTGAACGTCAGCGTCTCGTCCGAGGATTTTAACTGTTCCCGCCGCACTGATACCTTCGGGCGTCATGATGACTTGCGGGCTTTTCAAGTGGTCAAACTTCTGCGCGATAAAATCCCTCAAGCTGTCTTCGGTGATGACGCCGCTCAATTCCAAAGTCCCCGCCGATTGTAAGATGCGGTTAGTATGTTCTTCGCGGCTGATACCGTCGGTCGGCATGAGAAGTTCTTTAATGTCAATGTGAATCGACGTGCCGTTGAGTTCAGCTTTCTTGAGATTGAGTTCACCAATCGTCGCGTCGTCAGCTGTGCAGTGAACTTTATCGACGTAGCCCAACGCGATTTTGGCACTCGGCAGGGCGTCCAAAGATAAATAAACTTCCTTGGCAGCGGTTGCAGTTGTGACTTTTTCCTTAATATAGTTCGTCAAGGCTCGCGGCACGACAAATTGTACAAATGCGGCGGCGGCTATCACCAGGACGACTATCACGGCTAAAAATTTTTTCATGGTTGTACCTCATTAAATTTTGACATTGGCTTTGGCGGCAAGATATGCGCGGATAAACGGATCAATCTCCCCGTCCATAACCGCCTGAACGTTGCCGGTCTCCTCACCGGTACGCAAATCCTTGACGAGTTTGTAGGGTTGGAAGACGTAGGAGCGAATTTGACTGCCCCATTCGATTTTCTTCAAGTCGCCTTCAAGCCCGGCAATTTCCTGTTCCTTTTTCTCAAGTTCAAGCTCGAAAAGTTTTGCCCGAAGCATTTTCAAGCAACGCTCACGGTTTTGAATTTGCGAACGCTCATTTTGACATTGAACGACAATACCCGTGGGGATATGCGTCATGCGAACGGCGGAAGATGTTTTGTTGATGTGCTGACCGCCCGCACCGCTCGCCCTGTACGTGTCAACTCGAACGTCCGCCATATTTATATCGACTTCAACCGCGTCATCAATTTCGGGCATGATGTCGCAAGCTGAAAACGACGTGTGGCGGCGAGCATTTGAATCGAACGGCGAAATTCTAACCAAGCGATGAATACCCTTTTCAGATTTCAAGTAGCCGTAAGCGTTATGCCCCTTGACGAAAACCGTCGCCGATTTAACGCCTGCCTCGTCGCCGGGGAGTAAATCAACCGTCTCAACCTCGAAGCCGTGACGTTCCGCCCAACGCACATACATTCGCAGAAGCATTTGCGTCCAGTCTTGAGCCTCGGTACCGCCTGCGCCCGCGTGCAATGTCAAAATCGCATTGTTCGCGTCGTAAGGTTCGCTCAACATTATTTCCAGCCGCAGATTTTCCAAGCCCTTTTCAATCGCTGAAATTTCTGCCGCAATGTCAGCTTCCTGCGAAAGGTCTTCTTCCTCCAACGCCAACTCCAAGAGAATTTGCGCGTCATCGAATTTTGCCACGAGATTTTTGTAAGTCTCGATTCCCGATTTAACGTCGTTCAATTCCTGCGTAATTTTCTGCGCGGCGTCGGGATTGTCCCAAAAAGTCGGCTCGCCCATTTTGTATTCAAGCTCGGCAATTTTCTCTTCCTTGCGGGCGATGTCAAAGTGAATTCCCCATTTCGTTCAATTTGTCGCGCAGAGCCGTCAGCTCAACTTTTCTGTCTTCCAGCATTGAATCATCTCCTTTGGTAGGAACTAGGAACTGGGAACCAGGAACTAGTTTTTACTACTCCCTACTGGTTCCTAGTTCCTAGTTCCTAATTACTAGTACCTAGAATTGCGCCATAATTTTTGCGTTCTCCAAAGCCGTCAAGCTAGGAGAAAATTTTTTCAAGGCGGCTATCGTCTTGTCGAAAGTTTCAGCCAATACAAGTTCAACTCGTCCGCCCAAAAGCCTCTTCGCTTGCCTGAAGACCAATCGATAGTCGGGGCTTGACGATACCATAACATAACTCGACGCCAAATCCGAATGTGCCGCGCCGATGATTTCTGCCAGTGACGGCGACGACTCCTCTGACCCCGAAACTAAAATTGATGCGCCCGCGTCTTGAAGTTTTTGAGCCTCGATTGAATCTTTCGCCACGGCAAGCGCGGCAACGTTCATCAACGCCTCATGTACCGGCAGGGCGTGTACTTCGCTCATGTTCGTGATTTTGACTTCCGACAATGGCCCCCAACCGATTGCTTGCTCCAATGTCGTGCCGACGTGGTCTGTGTGCAGATGAATATCCAATCCTCCCCGCGCACGCTCCACGATTGAAAAACTGCTGAAGTCCCGCATTTGCCGTTCCAGTTCATGAACACTCGCCTTGGAATTTTTCACGCGCAGTCGAATGCAATACGGCCTAACCAAATCATTTCGCGGATCGGGCATGTTTTTATGCGTGCCCAAACCTAATGACAAACTCACGGCGGGCGATACAAAATTTCCGTCAATGCCCTTTAAGCAGCCCTTCAAGAAACTCAACATGATATTTGCGCCAGCTTCAGGGTGACCGATTTGTTTAACTGCCTCTTCGCCCGACTGAATTGCCTGATATAAAATTTCCACAATCGGCATGCCGTCCCGCACCGCGTGATATGCGCCCTTCGCCACGGCCTTTGCAACCGTGATAAATGGTCGTTCGGGTTCTTCGGGAACAAGTCTTTGCGCATATAAAATCCCGTACTGAAAAGCCTTGCCGAATTCAGAGCCGGTCGCGTCATATTTTCCGACAAGCCCCGCACTTATTCCTCGGAACATTTGCGCCAAAACTACTCCGGCATTTCCCCTTGCACCAAAAACTGCCGCCGTCGATACACGCCGCGATAGTCCGCCGATTGAATCATCTTTTGCTTCGGCAAGAGGCATGACTGCCGCGCCCATTGTCCGCAAAATATGTGTGCCCGCCAATGTTCCCGCACCGCTTAGCGCATTTATATTTTCATACTCCAAAAGAAATTCACTGTACGCGCCGGCAACCATGCGCTTAAAATCGCCGCCCGTTATAACTTCTCTGCTGCCCGTCATATTCACACCTCCATTAGGGACTAGGGAGCAGGGAACTGGGATTAGAAAAACTGCTCCCTGCTCCCTAATCCCTGCTCCCTAAAAAAGGATTATCATGTTGATTCGCGAAATAAGCGCAATAACCTTTAATGCAAGGAGAAAAATCTATGGCAGATAAAATTGTTGACGGCACTCCGACTAAAGTCAATAAACCTCGTAAACGTAGCAGTAAAACTAAAAAAATTCCCGCAGTCGCCAAACCTCAACGCAAAAAAATTGACTATAAAAATGACGGCAAGGAAAAAATTTTCGCCCTCGATATCGGGACGCGTTCGGTTATCGGGATTGTTGCTGAACAAGATGATGACGGGCAACTTAAAATTATCGCGACGCACAGGTTGGAACATACAAGCCGCGCCATGCTTGACGGGCAAATTCACGATGTCCCGCAAGTTGCCGAAATTATTATCCGCGTGAAAAATTTTTTGGCGGAACAAGTCGGCGAACTCAAAAGTGCGGCTATAGCGGCGGCAGGTCGTGCACTTTACACCATGACTGCTGAAGCTAGCGTCGAAGTCAACGGCGTCATCACCGATGAAATTCAAAGTTCGCTGAATTTTACTGCAGTACAAGCCGCTCAAGCTCAACTCACTCAAGAAAAAATCGACGCCAAAATTTATTACTGCGTCGGCTTCAGCATTATCAGCTATGAACTCGACGGAATACGCTTGAAAAGTCTTGTCGGTCAACGCGGTAAAGTTGCCAAGACTAAAGTTATTGCAACGTTCCTGCCGCGACAAGTCGTCGATTCAATGCAAACCGCTCTGACTTATGCCGGGCTTGAAGTTCGCGCATTGACTTTGGAACCTATCGCCGCAATTAATGTTCTCGTCCCGCCGAGTATGCGCCATTTAAATATTGTCCTCGTCGACATTGGCGCGGGCACTTCTGACGTTGCCATAACCAAAAATGGTTCTGTCATTGCTTACGGCATGGTTCCGCTTGCAGGTGATGAAGTTACCGAAGCAATTTCCCAAAGATTTTTGCTTGACTTCAACGTTGCCGAAGAAATTAAGCGCAAGGCTACCAACGGTGAAGGTGCGACTTTCAGCGATATTTTGGGGCGCAGTTACGACCTCACTGCCGAAGAAATTTTAATGCCCATAAATGAAAATGTCGGCATGATTGCCAACGCCATTGCCAAAACGATTCTCGACCTCAACGGCAATGAACCTCCTCAAGCTTTGCTGTTAGTTGGAGGCGGTGCATTGTCCCCGAACTTAAATAAACACGTCGCCGAAGCTTTGAACATGCCCCTTGAACGCGTCGCAGTCCGCAAGCCCGATAAAGTCGAAAGCATTAAAAATATCCCGCCCGCATTGCAATCACCTGACGCCGCTACGCCACTCGGAATCCTCAAGGTTGCCTCGACGGACACTTTCCATTTCTTTAACGTCACGATTAACGGGCAGGAGATTAATCTTTTCCACTTCCGCGACCTCACTGTAAGCGACGCAATGTTGAGCGCGGGCATTGACTACAAAAAATTCAACGGTAAGCCCGGTTTAGGTGTCATGATTACTCTCAACGGCGAGAAAAAATTTTTCCAGGGCACGCTTGGAACCTTTGCGAAAATTTTTGTCAATGATGAGCCTGCGTCATTCGATACGCCGATTGAAAATAATTGCCGCATAAAAATTGAGCCGGGTGAGGACGGTATCACGCCGACGGTTAAAATTGATGATATTGTTGCGATTGAACCGACTTTTACTGTCAGCGTCAACGGGAAAGATTTTTCAGTCACGCCGAAAATTTTGGTCAATGGCGAAGTCAGCTTGCCGACAAGAATTTTGATTGACGGTGACGAACTCAACACTAAAACTAAACGCACTATCGGTGAACTTTTGCGGCTGGCGAATTATCCTCCGACCGGCAAAAAAATTCACTACACGCTTAACGGCTCCAAAGCTCATTACGTCTGCACGCCCGATATTTACCTCAACGGCGACCGCGCAGATATTTCTGATGTGCCCAAATCCGGCGACGCTATCGAATACATTGCCAACGACGCCATTAAAGTCGGTCAAATCATCAAGGACGATAGCCGTGCCGCCGCCATTAAAATTTTCTACAACGATAAAGAATATTCTATCCCGACGACGACAACGGTTTTGCTTAGTGTCAACGGACGCATTTCAAACGAGAATACGATTATTGAGGACGGCGCGAAAATTATTTATGAGCGCGAGGAGAAAAATTTTGTCATGGTCAGCGACGCACTCCTTGCCGTCAACTTCAAACCGCCCCCTGCCAAAAGTCGTATGAGTTTCGTTATCAAAGTCAACGGCGAGCCTGCGGAATTTGCCGACCCCGTCAAAAGCGGTGATGTTCTCGAAATTATCTTGAAGACTCCCGACGGTCTGGAGTTTAAACCGCTTGATGATTTGGAAACGCCCGTCCGTAAAAATGATGAGCCGCAGAAAAAATTTTCTATCAGCGACTTCATTCGTACTGATTAGGGAACAGGGATTAGGTTTTTAACTCCTAACTAACTTGCCGCCGTCGAATTGATACGATTCGCCATTTATATTGAACGTTGACGCGTTGAAATCTTTCAAGGTTATGGCATTGGAAGTATTGCCAACCTTGAAAATCAGCGCGTCATTTTTGTAGCTCGTCGTGAACGTGAGGTTATTGAACGTCAAAGAATCTTCGTCACTGAAATTGTAGATAACGTCTTTACCGTCACCTTTGCGGTAAATAAATTCGTCGGAACCTTCGCCGCCCCAAAGCTCGTCATTACCTGCGCCGCCTGTGAGAGTGTCAGAACCTTCTCCGCCGAAAATTAAATCATTACCGCTGCCGCCAAGGAGAATATCATCACCACTGCCGCCGTCGAGAATGTCAGCTTTAGCCCCGCCGTTGATTGAATCATTACCGCTGCCACCGTAAATGTCATTGGCTAAACCGTTGCCCATAATCCTCATATCGTGATTGATTGCCGACGCGTCCACCGTCACGATTTTTGAACTTGCCGTATAAGTTGCCGCCTCGTAATTCGCACGCAACGTTACGCCCTTCGACGTGACAATCATCGGGGCGGGGTTTTCGGGAAAATAATTTGTGCCGGTCGAATCAATGTAAGTCACAACTTTATCCTTGGCACCCTTAACACTGATTTTCCCACTGCCAACTGTGAAGATGACATTTGAACCGCTGGTATTGATTGCATTGACTGTGCCCGCAATAGAAATTCTATCCTCCTCGGCATAATCGGTGATGATGTCATTGCCGTCACCACTCGCGTAAATGAAAGTGTCCGAACCTGCACCGCCCTTGAGTGAATCATTGCCCTTGCCGCCTATAATCGTGTCGTTGCCGTCTCCACCCAAAATCGTATCCTTACCCGCCAGACCGCTAATCGAATCATTTTCGCTACTCCCGATAATCCGATTTGCAAGCTTGTTGCCCTTGATGTTGAGGTCGTGAGCAACTGCCGAGGCGTCAATTATTTTGAGAGAACTTTTATAATCCGCCGCGTCGAAAGTGTCGTCCATGTACATTTCGGTTAAAATTGCAGTCGTGCCGCTTAGGGAAACCGTCTGCGGATAAGTGACCGAATTGCCGTCAGCGTCCGCTACCGTGATGACTTTATCCTTGGCATTTTTCAGCGTAATTTTCCCGCCGTCGAATTGGAAGATAACATCTTTGCCGATAGTCACAATGTCTTCAATCTCGCCCGAAGCAATAGAAATTTTATCGTCGGAAGTGTAATCGGTGATGATATCGTTGCCGTCGCCGAAATTGTAAATAAATGTGTCCGAACCGTCACCGCCCGTCAACGTGTCATTACCCTTGCCGCCCAAGAGCGTGTCATTACCTGCCCCACCCAAAATGCTGTTCATCAATCGATTTGCCGTAATGTTCACGTCGAGAGCAACCGCCGCCGCATTAATCGTCTTGACCGAATCTTTGTAATCGCCGTAGTTTGAAATGTCGAAAATGTCGTTCGTGTAGTTTGAAAGCAAAGTAACAGCCGTGCCCGCAGGATTAAATTTGACTGTCGCGGGATATGTGTTTAAGTTGCCGTCCGCGTCGTAGTAAGTGATGACTTTACCCTTGCCGCCCGTGACGGTAATTTTATTTGCCCCGACCGTGAAGATGACATTTGAGCCGCTGACTTTGATTGTGCTGACTTTCCCCGACGCGATAGAAATTTTATCAGTCTCTTCATAGTCCGTGATGAGGTCATTGCCGCCCGAATAAATGAAAACGTCCGAACCTGCACCGCCCGTCAACGTGTCCTTACCTGCGCCACCCGTGAGCGTATCGTCGCCGTCACCACTCAATAACGAATCGTTACCTTCTCCGCCGAAAAGTGAATCATCGCCACTGCCGCCGAAAAGTTTATCATTGCCTGCCGCGCCGCTCAATGTGTCGTCGCCGTCATTGCCGTAAATCGAATCATTGCCCGCCTCGCCGAAAAGTTTATCATCGCCACCGCCGCCGAAAATTTTATCAGCACCCGCGCCGCCATAAATCGAATCATTACCGCTGCCGCCCGTGATTGAGTTGGCAAGCTTGTTGCCCGTGATTTTAATTGCAGTCGTCCGAGCCGTTGCATCAGCATTTTTCACGTCGGAGGCAAGCGTAACTTTTGCGTTGGAAGTGTCGGTTAAAGTCATGAGGCTTGAGGCGTCGCCGATAATCGTCGAAAGTTCCTTGCCCGCCGAATCAATAACAGTCAATCGCTTGCCCGCAAAATTCTTGACATTGAGTGAGCCGTCGTTGAATGTGAAAATCACGTCCGCGCCATTGATTGAGGCGTTGGAGATTGCCGCGTTGAGTGAAATTTTATCGCCCGTCGCATAATCGTTGATGATGTCCTTGCCGCCGCTGTAGACGAAAATATCATTGCCGCCATTACCCGTGAGTGAATCATTGCCCGCCCTGCCGTCGAGAGTATCATCACCACTGCCGCCGACGATTGAGTTTGCAAGGTCGTTGCCGATGATTTGGACGCCGCGTGTAAGTTTCGACGCGTTGACGGTTTTAACATTGCCGTTGAAGTTCGCCAGATTAATCACGTCGCCGCCAAATAAAGTCGAGGCAGTCAAAACGGTTTTCTTGGCATTGTAGGACAGTCCGCGAGGTAAAGTTTCAGTGACTAATTGTTCAGCCCCCGCAATGTTGACGTTGGACAGATTCGCCGCGCCGATTAAAGTAATCTTGCCGTCACCAACCGTCACGATAATATTTTTGCCACTCGTCTTGGAGGAGTAGGAGCCGAGGCCGTCGCCGATTTGCAACGTCGAAGTCTCATTGAAGCCGCTGATTGTGTCGAGGCCGTCGCCGCTCTTGTAAATGAATAGAACATTTGAGCCGCTGTTCAAAATGCTGTCGTCGCCCTTATTGCCGACAATGGTCGTGTTATCGCCGCTTGAAGTTATCGTGTCGTTGCCGTAACTGCCCAAAATCGATATGAAGCTTGAACTTTCGACAATGTTTTTATCGGGAGGAACTGTGGAATATTTGCCGCCCGTGATGTAGGGATTGCTGCTGCCGCGGAAATTGACTGCGCCGCCGCCGTAAATGCTGACGGTGTAAGTGCTGCCCGTCTTGAGCGTCGTGTAATAGTAATCGCCCGCAATCGAAACGGTATTGCTGTCGGCTTGACTGTAGACGAGATTATTTCCGTCGCCGAGGTTGAGTTGATAGGTAATTCTTTTATCGCCCGCATAAATCGTATCATCACCCGCGCCACCACTGATTGTGAAGGAATGATAATTCCCGCGATTATAACTGCCCCTTAGACTTACGAGATCATTACCCGCCCCGCCATAAATCCTGATACCTGCATTGCTGTTTGCATAAATGGTATCGTCGCCGTCGCCGCCATTAACATAAATATTTCTGCCGGTGTTGTTGATAAAGTCATTGCCCGCGCCGCCGTAGACCGTGTTAAAATCTTCGCCGTAATTTTGGATAACGTCGTCGCCGTCTCCACCGTCGAGAGTGGTACGAAATCTTGCGTCGTTGGTGATAGTGTCAGCACCTGCGCCCGCGTTGATACTTGATTCATTGCCGGTATTGTAAATGGAATCGTTGCCACTTCCGCCTGAAATTGTATTGTTGTAATCGTCGTAGTTGTAATTGGCTATATTGGAAATAGTGTCGGAGCCGTCGCCCGCGTTAATGGAAACTGCGTGGCCGTCGGAATTAACAATCCAATCATTACCGTTGCCGCCATAGATTGAAACGTTGTTGCAGTTGTAGTAAGTATCATGCCTGTTGGAAATGGTATCGTCACCGTCGCCACCGTCCATTACTGCAAGTGAGGCGTTCGAGTTGGTAATAATGTCATTACCTGCGCCACCTTCAAGCGTGGAACTTCTGCCGGTGTTGTAGAGTGAATCGTTATCCGCACCACCGAGTACGGAAGAATTTGTGCCGCTGTTATTGAGGGTGTCGGAACCTGCGCCGCCGTTGAGAGTGACTTTACTGCCATTGTTGACGAGATAATCGTTGCCGTCATCGCCACTCATCGATACGGTTGCCCCGCTGGTATTGCGCAAAGTGTCAGCACCACTACCGCCTTGCATGGTGACGAGATAGCTGTTTAAGTTGAAGAGCGAATCATTATCCGCGCCGCCGACGATTGAGGCATTGTCGCCCGAAGTGTTATTTAGCGTGTCATTACCCGCCGCACCGTCCATTGTGACATCATAGCCGTATTGGTTGCTGATGAGGTCGTCGCCACTTCCGCCGACAAGGAGCACGCCGTCTTCAACGTTATTGATAGTGTCATTGCCGGGAGTGCCTGATACTACTTTTGCCACTTAAATTCCTCCTTTGTAAGGAACTAGTTGCTAGCTGCTAGCTGCTAGTTGCTAACTAACTTGCTGCCGTTGAATTGATATGACTCGCCGTTGATATTAAACGTCGTCGCCGTGAAATCCTTCAAGGTTACAGCGTTGGCAGTGGTACCAACCTTGAAAATCAGCGCGTCATTTTTGTAGCTCGTCGTGAACGTCAGATTATTGAACGTCAAAGAGTCCTCGTCGCCGAAATTGTAGATAACGTCCTTGCCGTCACCTTTGCGGTAAATAAATTCGTCGGAACCTTCACCGCCCCAAAGCTCATCATTACCTGCGCCGCCAGTAAGAGTGTCGTCACCTTCTCCGCCGAAAATCATATCATTGCCACTACCGCCGAGGAGAATATCATCACCACTGCCGCCACTCAACGTATCAGCTTTAGCCCCGCCGTTAATCGAATCATTACCACTGCCACCGTAAATGTCATTAGCTAGACCATTGCCCATAATCCGCATATCGTGATTGGCTTCGGACGCGTCAATAGTGACGATTGAACTTGTAGCCGTGTAACTCGCCGCCTCATAATTTGCGCGAATGGTAACGCCCTTGCCGTCAACGGTTATAGGTTCGGGTGCATTGG
This sequence comes from Selenomonadaceae bacterium, assembly GCA_017427545.1. Classification (GTDB taxonomy): domain Bacteria; phylum Bacillota; class Negativicutes; order Selenomonadales; family Selenomonadaceae; genus Quinella. The sequence goes on along the minus strand of JAFRSO010000017.1, from coordinate 466 downwards.
GGTAATAATTTGTACCCGTCGAATCAATGTAAGTGACGATTTTATCAGCCGCGCCGCGCACTGTGATTTTCCCGCTGCCAACTGTGAAGATAACGTTATTTCCGCTGATAGCAGTCCGCGCCGTCCCAACGATTGAAATTCTATCCTCTTGAGCATAATCCGTGATAACGTCATTGCCGTCACCTGTAGTGTAAATGAAAGTATCTGCCCCTGCGCCGCCACTCAATGAATCATTGCCCTTGCCGCCATAAATCGTATCGTTACCGTCGCCCGCAATAATCGTGTCCTTAGCAGCCCCGCCGTCAATATAATCATTTTCATCAGAGCCGACAATCCGATTGGCAAGCTTATTGGCGGTGATTGTGAGGTCGTGGACAACTTGCGCGGCATTAATGGTTTTGACACTTCCCGCATAGTCGCCATAATCGTTAATGTCGAAAGTATCTTTGGTATAAGCGGCAGTCAG
>JAFRSO010000016.1 GCA_017427545.1 Selenomonadaceae bacterium | reverse complement strand
CCAAGCGATGATGGAATGTGCATCGGACAGAAGACTTTTTTGCTAAATATTATGAAAGGACAAAATGTTGCTGGTATTGTAAGTTAGTCACCAAAAAGACGCTTGCAATATGTACCCGTACGTTAGCGGGGAATTTACGCCTGTGGAGAATTACAGCAAACGTTAGTAGCGAAGGCGAAAACGGATTCGATGAAACAGGAATGGGACGTTCTAGTACTAGGTACTAGAAACTAGTGCTAGGTATAAGTTCTCAGTAACGGTTTTTACCTAATGGCAAAAGTCAACGAAAATTATTTGAAACTCCCGGGCAGCTACCTTTTCTCTGAAGTCGGTAAACGCGCCGCAAAATTTCAGCAGGAAAATCCCGACGCAAAAATTATTCGTCTCGGTATCGGCGACGTAACTCGTCCGCTCCCGCAAGTTTGTATCGATGCAATGAAACGCGCCGCTGACGAAATGGGCAAGGTCGAAACTTTCCGCGGCTATGGTCCCGAACAAGGCTACAGCTTCCTGCGTGAAAAAATCGCAGACTTCAACTATAAACGTCGCGGGCTTGATGTCAGTGCGGACGAAATTTTCATCAGCGACGGTTCCAAATGCGACTGCGGCAATATCCAAGAAATTTTCTCTCTCGACAGCAAAATTGCAATCGCCGACCCGGTTTATCCCGTCTACCTCGACACGAACGTTATGGCAGGTCGTACCGGCAATTTGAAATCCGACGGTCATTTTGAGGGCGTTGTATATCTGCCCTGCTCCGCCGAAAATAATTTCTCGCCGACACCGCCCGCTGATAAAGTCGACATGGTTTATCTTTGCTCGCCGAACAATCCGACAGGTACTACGCTTGATAAACCCGCCCTTGAAGCTTGGGTCGCCTATGCAAAAGAAAATGACGCCGTGATTCTCTTCGACGCAGCTTATGCCGCCTATATCACCGAAGAAAATGTGCCGCGTTCGATTTACGAAATTGACGGTGCCCGCGATGTGGCGATTGAGTTCCGCTCCTTCAGCAAGACGGCAGGTTTCACGGGTACACGTTGCGGCTATATCGTTATCCCCGAAGGCTTGACGGGTTCAACTTCAACTGGTGAACGCGTTCCATTCAAAAATCTTTGGGCACGTCGTCACACCACGAAATTTAACGGCACGAGCTATATCACTCAACGCGGCGCGGAAGCAATTTATTCCGACGAAGGTCAAGCGCAAGTCAAAGCTCTCATCAGCTACTATCTTGAAAACGCAAAAATCATTCGCGAAAGTTTAGGCGCGGCAGGTTTGACGACTTACGGCGGAGTCAATGCCCCTTACATTTGGCTGAAGACTCCCGCTGATATTCCGTCGAGTTGGGATTTCTTCGACGTGCTCCTGCACAAGCATCACATCATCGGCACGCCCGGCGCAGGTTTCGGACCTTGCGGCGAAGGTTACTTGAGATTAACGTCATTCAACAGCCGCGAAAATACGATTGAGGCTTGCAAAAGATTGCGCGGATAAAATTTACATTGCAAACGATAAAGCACAGGTTAATCAAACGGCCTGTGCTTTTTGCATGTCGACGATTGAATTTCCGCAAAAAAATTTTATGAAGCAAGTTTTAAAGTTGCATGAAATTTTTCTGCGTGATAAAATCACTTCAAGAAAATTGTAAAGGTGGTATGGGCGATGGTTCACATAGTCGGAGCGGGGCCGGGCGATCCCGAACTACTCACGCTCAAAGGTCGGCGGCTCCTAAGTGAAGCGGACGTTGTGATTTATGCCGGCTCGCTGGTCAATGAAGAGCTTTTGAAATTTTGCAAGCCCGAAGCAGAAATTTACAATTCCGTGCAAATGATGTTTGAAGAAGTTTTGCACATAATCACGCTGGCTGAAAAAGCCGGTAAAACTACCGTCCGACTTCACACGGGCGACCCTTCGATTTACGGCGCAACTCAAGAGCAAATGGACGCAATGACTGCGCGCGGAATTGAATTTGACGTGACGCCGGGCGTAAGTTCATTTTTGGCAGCGGCGGCGGCTCTCAAGCAGGAATACACTTTGCCGGGCATCACGCAGACGGTTATCATCACGCGACGCGGCGGACGTACTCCCGTGCCCGACACCGAATCACTCAAGAAACTTGCTCAACATCAAACGACGCTTTGCATTTTCCTCTCCATAAATCTTTTGGACGAGATTAAACGCGACCTCATGTCGGCGGGCTTCAAATCTTCAACGCCCGTTGCCGTCGTATATAAAGCGTCGTGGCCGGGCGAAGAAAAAGTTATCAGGGGGCGGCTTGATACAATCGTCAAGCAAGTCAAGGGGGCAAATATCGACCGCACGGCTTTGATAATTATCGGGCATTGTTTGAACTCCGAAAAGGAAAGTTATCAAATGTCGAATCTGTATTCACCAAAATTTAGTCATATGTTCAGGCAGGCGAGATATTAAATTGAGAACAGCAATTATTACATTAACATCAAACGGCAGACGTATTGCCGAAAAAATTTCCACGAAAATCGGCGGGCAGATTTTCGCCAAGGGAAAAAATTTTACGAGCCTTGCCGATTTGGTTGCGGAAATTTTTAGCAAGTTCGACGGCTTGATTTTTATTTGCGCGGCGGGAATTGCCGTCAGAATGATTGCCCCGCATATTGTCAGCAAGCTCAGCGATCCCGCAGTTTTGGTTATCGATGAACGCGGGCAAAATGTCATCAGCCTTTTGAGCGGACATGTCGGGCGGGCAAATGAACTCGCCGTTGAAATTGCACAGGTACTTGAGGCCAATCCCGTCATCACGACCGCCACCGACGTTGCAGGGAAATTTTCTGTCGACGCCATAGCCTCAAAACTCGGACTCGTCCCCGAACCAAAAGAAGTCATCAAAGCAATCAATTCGGCGATTTTGCGCGGGGAAGATGTTTTCGTCACGGCGGGCGACGTGCAGTTGAATTTGATTCCGCAAAACTTGATAGCGGGTGTCGGATGTCGGCGGGGAACGTCATCGCTGAAAATTTTCGAGGCAATTCAGCGGGCTTGCGCAATGATTCATCAGCCGATAGAGCGCGTGAAACTTTTGGCGAGTGCCGAAGCTAAAAAAGATGAGCCGGGGCTTTTATCTTTGGCAGAGGTCATGGGGCTTGAAATAAAATTTTTCTCCGCAACGGAACTTCAAAATAAAATCGAAGAATACAAGCTCGGCGAATCAAAATTTGTCACGCGCATGGTCGGCGTCGGCAATGTCTGTGAGGCGGCAGCATTGTGTTGCGTCGAAGGGGCAAGATTCGCCCTGCCGAAAACGTCTTTCAAAGGCGTAACGGTCTCTTTGCTTTGGGAAAAATGAATTACAACTTGGACAAAAAAATTGAGTGCGCGATAATTTCTCTTGCAAAAAAATTCGGCGTGAAGAAATTGATTCTCTTCGGCTCAAGGGCACGCGGTACCAATCGTGAACGAAGCGACATTGACCTTGCGGCGGCGGGCGGAAATATTTTTGATTTTGCCGAGGCGGTTGAGGCGGAAGTTGATACTTTGCTCAAGTTTGACGTTGCCAATCTGGACGATAAAATTTCGGAAGATTTTCAAGCCGAAATTGCCCGCGACGGAATTATTTTGTATGAGGAGGTTTCTGCCGCCGTGAAAAAAGTTGAAGTCTTCGATAAATGCTTGACGATTTTGCTTGAGGCTGAACGCGAAATGAGCAGTGAAATTTATCGCATGGGCGTTATCGGGCAATTCAATTTGACGTTCGAGTTGTCGTGGAAGGCTCTGCGCGAAGTTCTCTTGATTCACGGCGTTAGCAAGGCTGAAACCGGTTCGCCGCGTGAAATTATCAAGACGGGCTACGAATTTCATTTTATCTCCGACGAAAAAATTTGGTTGGATATGCTCAAAAGACGCAATGAAAGTATCCACCTTTACAACGAGGACATTGCCGCCGAACTCGTCAATTTAATTTTCGATAAATATCTTTCGGCACTTGTAAATCTTCGCGACGAGTTAAAGCGTCGAACGGAATCATTTCTTGATGATTGACGGCGCAATTATCGCGAGCAAAACTAAAATTATCCCAATCGATTCAATTACTCCAAAGGCGGTTCCAAAAATTATCCAACTGATTATCACGGCGGCGGCAGGTTCAGTCGTTGCGGTTATCGATGCTTGCTCCGGTGTCAAAAATTTTAAGCCCGCGTTGAATCCCAAAAATGCCGCGACTGTTCCGAAAATTATTATCCAACAGACATTGAATACAACTTCCGGCGCGAAGAATGGCAGCCAATTTCTGTCGTCAATCAAAGCGAACGTTGCCAATCCGCCGATAAACATTCCTACGCCCGTCAAAAAGTGCGGGTCGATTTTTTTTGCATACAAATATTTCGGGAAAATTGCTCCGAAGGCAAATGACGCCCCGCTGGCTAATCCCCAAATCAGACAGCCAATCGGTACGAGTAATTTTGTAGGATTGCCGCCCGTCACCAATAAAAATACGCCGCATATCGCCAAAATCACCGCGATAACTTCGCCGCTCCTCGGTAATCTTTGATGATACGCCGACTCCCAAATCACGACCATTGCCGGACAAGCGTAAGTTATGACTGTAGCCGCAGCCGCTCCGCCGATTGAAATTGCTTGAAAATACGTGTACTGTATTAAAATCATGCCGACAATCCCGTAAATTATCACGTCGAGCCAAAGTTGCGGGTGATGATTGAGGATGTTGAGCGTCTCCCAAAAATTTTTCCTGCGCATTGCCGTTAAAATCAAAATCATTCCCGCAACGCACATTCGGATATTGGTCAGCTCCATTGTAGTTTTGTCCGACCGAGTGAAAAAATCTTGGACTGCCACGCCCGAACTTGCCCAAAAAACTCCCGCCATTGCCACGATAATTAATGCTGAACTTCTGCTCAAAAATTTTCACCTTACTTGATAAATTTTGGTTTTAAAATCAGCGTCACGAAGTAAACGACTGCCGCGCAAACTACGATTGTTGCACCCGCCGCAGAATTTATTTCATACGCCGTGATTAAACCGACCAAGCCCGAACTCAACGCAATCAATACGCTTACGACGTGATAACTTTTGACGGAGTTTGTGACATTGCGAGCAGCCGCCGCCGGTAAAACTAACAGCGCGTTGATGATTAAAATTCCAACCCATTGAATACTTAACGCCACGACGACTGCCAATAAAATTGCAAACATCGATTCAATCAGTTGAGTTTTTATCCCTCGACTGCGCGCCAAAGTTTGATTCACCGACAATATCAGCAGGCGATTGAATAGCAATGCCCAGCTTACGACGACGACTGCAAAAACTATCGTCAGCCAAAATAAATCGTCTCGCGTGATACTCAACAGGTCGCCGATCAGGAAGCGTGAAAATTTATTGAACTGCCCGCCCGCCGACATCAACATCAAGCCGAGAGCTATTGCCGTCGAGCTGAACACGCCGATAACCGTATCAGCCCCGGCATGTGATTTATTTTTTATGTAAGTTATCAGCAACGCAAAAATTATCGAGAAGCCCAGCAGTCCGAAAATTTCCGAGCCGACGCCGATTAACGCGCCAATCGCAATTCCCGTGAAAGCTCCGTGTCCGAGTGAGTCCGAGAAAAATGCCATGCGATTTGAAACGACCATTGTCGACAGCAACCCGAACAGCGGCGTCACCAAAATCACCGCGATTAATGCGTTGCGCATGAATTCATATTCAAACATGTTATCAATCCCAATTTAAATTTGTGACGGTGAGAGCGCGGCAATTTATCTGAAGTTGTCGTAACGTCCGGCGCGACAACTGTTCCGCCGCTTTTAAAGCGGCTCACCGGGAGCGATTGTATCAGCTTTGAAAATCTTTGCAAGTTAGGAGGAAGTCATGAAAAAATTTTTATTGGCAGCAGTCTCGTTAGCGATTTTATTTTATGTCACGAGCACGCCGAAAATTTTTGTCGGCACAGAAAATCAAACCGTTGCTGTCGTCGACGCCAAAGAAAATCTTCCGCTCACGATAAATTTTATTCACTCCGTCCAAAAGACGCCCGTCATTGAGGAGTTGGAATTTCGCGACGGGGAATTCATTTTGCTCCGCACGAAATATAAATCTCAAGGCGTCGGCTTGCCCTTCGACATCAACGACGGAAAATTTTATCGTGACGGCGAATGGTTTATCGTCGACGAAATGAATCGCCGCTTCAAAAATCTTGAACTGCGCACGGGCAAGAGCACTCAACTTAAAATTACTCTTGGCGGGAAAAATTTTGAGCTGTACAAAAAATTTCCGCCCGGCATAAAAATTATCGTCAAGACTTTCTGATTATGGTAAAATCGCGGCAAAGGAGGTTTCGTTATGAAGTGGTGGAAGAAAAAATCGGTCTATCAAATTTACCCGAAAAGTTTTCTCGACACGACCGGCACCGGCACAGGTGATTTGCGTGGCGTCATTCGGAAGTTGGATTACATAAAAAATTTGGGCGCGGGAGCAATTTGGTTGACGCCGTTTTATCCCTCGCCGCAAGTCGACAACGGCTACGACATTTCCGACTACACGGCGATTGATCCGCGTTACGGCACGATGAAAGATTTTGATGAGCTTGTTGCCGAGGCCAAAAAGCGTGACATTAAAATTGTCGTCGATTTGGTTTTCAATCACACGTCCGACAAGCACGCGTGGTTTTTGGAATCAAAATCGAGCCGTGATAATCCGAAGGCAGATTGGTATATTTGGCGGGACGATAAAACTAATTGGCGGAGCATTTTTGGCGGTAGTGCGTGGACTTGGTGTAAGGAGCGGCAGCAATATTACTTGCATACTTTCGCGAAGGAGCAGCCCGATTTGAATTGGGAAAATCCCGAAGTTCGGCAGGCATTGTGCGACGCGGCAAATTTTTGGGCGGACAGAGGTGCCGGAGGCTTCAGAATTGACGCGATTGTTTACATCAAGAAGCCTAAAATTTTTGTCGACGGCGAAGTTGATTCGGAAGATGGCTTGAGTTCGATTCACAACATGATTGCCGCGACGGACGGGATTTTGGATTTTCTGCGCGAGTTGAAGGAAAAAGTTTTCGACGGGCGCGATATTTTCACGGTGGCGGAGGCAAATGGCGTTCAGCCCGAAAATTTATCGGAGTGGGTCGGAGACAACGGAGTTTTTGATATGCTCTTCGAGTTCAGCCACGTGAACATCATGTTTGAACGCGGCGTGGAAATTTGGCACAGGGCAAAGCATTTCCGGTTGAGTGAGTGGAAAAAAACTTTGACGGAAAGTCAGCTTGCGACGCGTGAAAGTTGGTATCCGATTTACTTCGAGAATCATGACCGGCCGCGTTCGGTGAATACATTTTTTCCGTACGGCAGCGATAAAATTTTGGCGGCGAAGGCTCTGGCGACGACTTTATTCACGTTGCGAGGCACGCCGTTTATCTATCAGGGCGAGGAGCTTGGCTTCGAGAATACAAAATTTAATTCGATTGATGATTACGATGACATTTCGTCGCGCGGGAATTATGATTTGGCGCGGGCGGACGGCTTGACCGATAAAGAGGCTATGCGGTTTGTGCACAGGTTCAGCCGCGATAATGCCCGCACGCCTATGCAGTGGTCGTCGGAAAAAAATTCGGGCTTTTCGAGTGGTAAGCCGTGGTTGCCGATTCACGAGAATTTTAAGACTTGCAACGTCGAACTTGAGGAGCATGACAAAAATTCCGTGCTGAATTTTTATCGGCAGTTGAGCGCGTTGAGAAATTCGAACGAAGTTTTAATCAGCGGCGACTATCAGGAACTTTTGCCGAACAGCGACGAGCTTTTCATCTTCACGCGGACATTGGGCGATAAGCGGCTTTGTACGGCGGTAAATTTTTCTACGCGTGAAGTTTCATTGCCGGAGAAATTTTTTGTCGGCGCGAAGAAAATTTTTGGCAACTATCCCGACGAGAAAAATTATTTGCGTCCGACGGAAGCGGCGATTTATGAAATTCCGCCCGATAAAAGTTTCAAGGTTGCGGCGAGTGATTTTGACGGAACGCTTTTCAGGAAATTGGACATTCCGCCGGAAGACTTGCAAGCGATAAAAAATTGGCGGGCGGCCGGAAATAAATTCGGTATCGTGACGGGGCGGACGTTCGTCATGTTGAAAAATCATTTGCAGGATTTTGATTTGGAAGTAGACTTCGCAATTTGCTGTAACGGCGCGATAATTTATGACGGCGCGGGCAAAATTATTTTCGAGACGGAGATACCTAAAAATATTCTTTTGGAGCTGATGAACGAACCTTGCACCAAACCGAGTTTTCATTTTGCCTTTGAGACTGCCGACGAAGTTTTTTATTGCCGCACGAGTGAAAAATCCTGGCTCTTCCGAGAGTATGATAAATGGTCGTTCGCCCTGACGAAGATTGACGATTCGCAGATTTTGACGCTTGGCAAGAAAATCAATCAGCTGGCACTTGACTTTGCAAACCCTGAAGAGACTGCGCAGGCTGCCGAGGCTATCAACAAAAAATTCGGTGACGTGGTTTTTGCGCAGAAAAATACTCACAGCGTCGATATTGTTTCGGCGGGATTGAATAAGGCGCGCGGCGTCGAAAATCTTTTGCAGGTCATGAATTGGGACGCGGAAGTTTTCGTTATCGGCGACGAGTCGAACGATTTGCCGATGATAAATCATTTCGGCGGCTACACGGTCATTACGGCTAAAGATTTCTTCAAGAAAAAGGCTACGGCGATTTTTGATTCCGTCGGAGCCATGTTGAATTACTTCGGCTGAAAGTTGACAAGTTGCGGCAGTGAAATTAATATGATAAAAATTTTCCCCGATTATAAAACATTTCACGGCGAGAAAGGAAAGTTTCATGAATAATATTCCCGTTGAAAATTCGGTGGCGGAAACTGACAATACGCCAATCCGCGTCGGTATCTTCAGGCGAGAGTTTCCCGATCAGCTGACAACCCTCAAGGCAATGTCTTATATGGCGAAACATTTTAATGTGGAATTGTTTTTTTTCGCAATCAAAGACATTAATTTTGAGGACAACACGGTTAATGCCGTTCGTATTGACGGTGACAACAGGACGCGAGAAATTATCCCAATTCCCAAAATCATAGATAATCATCCGCATGTTTTTTGGAACGAGAACGGTGACAAAGTACAGCGGTTGATTAGAGATCATTATTTCATTCGACGCGCTAACAGATTGCATTCGGGAAAATTGGTTACTAAGCAGACCATGCACGATATTTTGCTTAAGGACGGCCGGTTTAAAGATTATTTAATTGAGACTCACCCCGTCAGCAGTTTTAAAGAATTTTTTGCGTTGCTCACAAAATATAATCAAGATGTCGTGATGAAACCTTTAAACGGTTCTGAAGGCGAAGGCGTCACCAGAATATTTTTCAAAAACGACAGCTACGTTGCCCATCTCAAAAAGAAAAAATTTGTCTTGCAAACGGAGGATGATCTTGCCAAATTTTATGACGAACATTTCACGGATCGTCGGCAAATTTTGCAACCTTATATCATTTCGCGGACTCGTCAAGGCGCGCCGTTCGATATAAGATTGCATCTTCGTCGCGGGGCAGAGGGCAAGTTCAATTTGTTTCCCTATCCTCGAATCGGCAGCCAAAGAGGTATCGTTTCAAATATCAGCGCCGGCGGTCACACCATGCCAATTAAAACTTTCCTCCAAATAGAATTCGGTCAACGTTGGCGGAAAATTTATAATGAGCTTACGGAATTCGCAATGAATTTTATTGAGTTCTATCAATCGCTCTTCAGGAATACTCTTTACAACGTGGGCATTGATGTTGCCATTCTGCGCCGCGGTAAAGATTACGAATTCAAAATTTTTGAAATCAATATGTCTTATCTCGGCTCAACCGCCATTCCGATTCAAGCGGCGATTACTTCTTTTGAGTATTATTGCTACATTGACCGCCAGCTAAAGGAAGGCAAGCTTAATCTTCCGTGATAAAAATCGTTCGGGCTTGACAAGCGGCAACAGCATAGTTACTATTGTAAGTGTTAAAATTTTTTTGAAAGGTAGTGGTTTCTTGGCTTTTGAAAAATTTGAGCTTGGACAAATGAAACGGATGATTGTTGAATCAGAAAAAGACGGTGTGCGTGTTACAATCGAGACGGAGACGCTTGCGCCTGCAACAAGTGAACTTCGTACAGAAATTACTTCCTATCCCTCCCCACACATCAATATCCAACCTGTTCGCGTGGGTTTGATGAGAAGTAAAGGTCATCTCTTGGCTCGCAGAAGTACATCATTAGCCGTGGCTTATATGGCAAAGCATTTTAATATTGATATGTCTTTTTTTAATCCGGAAGATATTGACTTTGAAAATAAAACCGTCAATGCGATTATCATCGAAAATAATGTCCGTTCCAGAAAAGTTATCCCCTTACCGAAAATCATTGATAACGACATCCGCTGTTTTCGTGGTGAAATAGGAAAATCCGTAAACAAGCTTCGGGATTACTGTTATTTTATCCGTCCCATAGACGGCATGACAAAACAGAGATTTCACGATGCGTTGTTGAAAGACGGACGATTTAAAGAATTTTTAATCGAAACTCATCCCCTTGATAATGTTGAAGATTTTTTGAAATTGTTGGAGCAATATAAAGACGTTATTTTAAAACCGTTGCATGGTGTAGGCGGTGCCGGCGTCAGCAGAATAACTTGCGATGGTAAACAATATGTCGCTAATCTCAAAAATAAAAAATTTAACCTTAGTAATGACGAGCTTTTACAATTTTACGAAGAGAATTTCACCAAACTCAAATACATTTTGCAACCGTACATTAATTCGCAGACAAAACAAGGCAATCCGTTTGATATCAGAATTCATGCGCGTCGCGGAGCAGGTGGAAAATTCAAAACGATATCTTATCCCCGAATTGGAAATGCAGAGGGCGTGGTTTCCAATCTTGCCACAGGCGGATATATTGCCGGCATAGATTCTTTTCTTAAATCAGAGTTCGGTGACGATTGGAAAATTGTTTACGATAAGCTGTCCGCCTTTTCAAATACTTTTCCGGATTACTACCAATCTTTCTTCCCCGATACGATTTTTGATATAGGAATTGACGTGGGTATTCAAAAGCGCGGCGACTCTTACGAATTGAAACTTTTCGAAGCTTATATTCAGCCCGGAACGGCATATATCGAATTGGAAGACGCTGTCATTTGCTTGGAATATTATTCTTACGTAAATCAAAAACTTCAAAAAGAATCAATAAAGTAACTTACTTTACCGAAGAAATCTGCTCCGTTAATCGGAGTATTTTTTTACTAAGCTTGACAAGCGGCAACAGCAAAGTTACTATTGCAAGCGTTAAAAATTTTTTGAAAGGAGCTGAAGTTATTGTCTTTGAAAGATTTGGCCAAAAAACTCTATCCGGCTTTCATCAGAACTTTCAACGAGAATTCTTCCCAACCGTGCCGATTATTTCTTTCCGCCACGAACATGAAGGAACGAGCTTTAATCCGTCACGCGGTAAGCGACACTCCCGAAGGAGCTTGGACGGCAGCTTTGTCGGAGCTTGAACAGCTCATTAAAGAGCACAGTGGGGGGGGGTTAATACCTTCTATTTTACGAGCGGATTGGGTAACTTCAAGCGAAACTGTTACTTGGGCGGATTGCCTCGCACAGATAAGATCGGAGCGTCGAAACTTCTTCCGCAAGGGAATTGCCCTCGACAAAAATTATAATCTCGCCTTCATGGAGCAGGAACTCAACGCCAATTTAATTTTGTTCGATGAAAGTGTAGAAAAACCTACCGGCGATTTTCGACCTGACAGAGCGGATACTTATTGCCGGAAAAGATTTGATTGCGATTTCCCTAAACTTGCCGACACGGACGAAGTTGAACTTTTCGAGACGTTCGGAGTTTTTATTCAAGATAAAATGTCCGAACCTTTGAAAATAACCGGTAAAGGTGAAAATGCCGGCCGAAGAGATACTCCCAAAGGCGACAGTGAATTTTTCCTTAAGCTGGCCAGGACGGGCGGCAATTATTTGGCTCAACAATGCAATAAAAAAGGCCGCTTTACTTACGGCATTTATCCTTGCGATGATTCGGTAGTCCCGTCATATAATTCCATGCGCCATTTCAGCACGTTGTATTCGATGATAGATGTCTATTCGACTTACGGCAAAATGGGCGGCATGACGATTGGCAAGGCAATTTCTCGCGGCTTGGAATACGGCATTAAAACTTTCGTGCGTTACAGAAAATTATCCGACGGTCAAGAGGCGGCGTATATTGAAGACCGTAAACAATTTAAAATCGGCGCAAACGGAATTATGATCCTCGCCCTGGCAAGATGGTCGGAACTTCAGCATACAAAAAAATATATTCCGCTTATGCAGTCCTTTGCTCGCGGAATTTTTTCTATGCAAAAACCCGACGGAAGTTTTATTCACGTTCTGAACTCCGAAGATTATACCGTCAAAGATGAATTCCGCACGCCTTATTACGATGGTGAAGCGGTTTTCGGATTGTTGCATCTTTACGACATGACAAAAGATCCCGAATTGCTGGAACATGCCGAAAAGGCGTTTGAGTGGTTTATTGCCAATGATCACTGGAAGAATTACGATCATTGGCTTTCTTACGCCACAAACGAATTGACTAAGTATAAACCTGAAGAAAAATATTTTGAATTCGGGCTTAACAACTGCCTGCCGTATTTGTTTTTCATACGCGACCGCGATACATATTGGCCGACTTTGCTGGAGCTGATAATGGCGGCATATAAAATGTTGCGCCGTATGGAATCAATGCCGGAAATGGCAAAACTCCTGAAACGCGTTGATTGGGCTGCTTTCCACGAGGCTTTAAATGTTCGTGCCGAACGACTGCTCAACGGATATTTTTTCCCGGAAATGGCAATGTATTTCCAAAACCCTGAACGGATTGTCGGAGGTTTTTGTATTCGTCATCACGCTTTCCGCGTCCGAATTGATGATGTTCAGCATTACCTTTCGGGCTTTATCGCTTACAGCAAATATCTCGAAGACGCGAATAATAAAATTATAGCGATTAAATGCGAAGATCGTCCCTCCCAAAAATTGTTGGCGGAAAACGTCGACACTGCGCTTGCCGAATCCAAACCCGAACCGATTGCCGAATCCAAACCTGAACCGGCGACAAATATTCCCGTTGAATCCTCTGACGATAACTCTACTTTAACAGTAGGTGTCGCTCGCCAAAATAAAAATATTTGGCATCCGCAACATACGGTTTGCGCCATGTTTTATACCGCCAAAGAATTTAACATTGAGTTGCTTTTATTCACACCGAGTGATATTAATTTTGAAAATAAAACTATCAACGCCACGGTTTTGGAAAACGGCGTCCGCGTTCAAAAGATCGTGCCCTTTCCAAAAATTATTGAGAATTCCGTTATGGCCGGCGAGGACGGCAGAAAATTGGATTTGCTGGAAAAAGATTGTTACCTTATAAGACATTCGCTCAACAAGACTAAACAGCAAGTCTATGATATGCTTTTGAAGGACGGCCGCTTTAAAGAGTTCTTGATTGAGAGCCATACTATCGATACCTTTGAACAATTTTTGTCACTGTTTGACAAATATTACAATGACGTTATCTTGAAGCCCTTGAGAGGTGCGCGAGGCATTGGTGTTGCCAGAATACTTTTGAAGAACGGACAATATATCGTCAATGCCGGAAATAACAAATTTGTCTTAAAAAACGTCGACGAATTTTTTAAATTTTATTCGGAGCACTTCACGAAACGTAAACATATTTTGCAACCTTATATCACGTCGCGGACTCGTCAAGGCAATCCGTTTGATATCAGAGTTCATGCGCGTCGCGGAGCCGGTGGAGTATTCAAATTGTCACCTTTCCCGCGAATCGGCAATGCGGCAGGCGTCGTCTCCAACATTGCTACCGGCGGCTACTCCATGAATTTTGACACCTTCCTTAAGGTGAATTTCGGCAACGATTGGAAAATACTTTATGATAGGCTGATGAATTTCGGCAGAGTTTTTCCCGACTACTATCAGACTTTCTTCCCGATGACGATTTTTGATATCGGCGTTGATGTCGGTATTCAGAAGCGCGGCGACTCTTACGAATTGAAAATTTTTGAAGTCAATACTTATATCGACGGGCCTTTCTTTGAGATTGAAGACGCGATAACCCATTTTGAATATTTCAGATATATTGACCGGAAAATCAAGGAAGGCGCGATTAAATAATTTGCAAGAAAAAACTTTTTACCGCTCATCAGAGCGATTTTTTTTGCCGATGATAGAAATCATTCGGGCTTGACAAGCGGCAGCAGCAAAGTTACTATTGCAAACGTTAAAAATTTTTTGAAAGGAGCTGGACTTGTTGTCTTTAAAGGAATTGTCCGAGAAACTCTATCCGGCTTTCATAAGAACTTTCGACGAAAATTTATCTAAACCGTGCAGACTGTTTCTTTCCGCCACGAACATGAAGGAAAGAGCTTTAATTCGTCACGCGGTAAGCGATACTCCCGAAGAAGCTTGGATGGCGGCTTTATCGGAGCTGGAAAAAATTTTGACTGACGAACCTGCGATTTTGCGGGCGGATTGGGTGACGGCAAGTGAAACCGTGACTTGGGCGGAATGTCTCGAACGAATAAAAGCTAAGCGGCGCAATTATTTTCGGCAGGGAATTGCCTTTGATAAAAATTATAATCTCGCGTTCATGGAGCAGGAACTCAATGCCAATGCGATTTGCTGTAACCTTGAGCAGGAAGATAAGCGCGGCGAATTTCAAACGGAAAAAGCTGCGGCGTATTGTCAACAGCGTTTCGGTCAAGATTTTCCTAAGCTTGCAGATACGGACGAGGTTGAACTTTTCAACACGACGGGAATTTTTATTCAAGCGGGAATGACTGAACCCTTAACGATAACCGCAGAAGGTCGCAGAGTTGTTGACGCTGATAACGGCGAAATGTTTTTTGACATGGCTCGACGCGGCACAAATTATCTCGTCACTCAATGCGGCGCGGACGGCAGATTTATTTACGGGCTTTATCCTTGCGACGACAGCGTAGTTCCCGGCTACAACACGCATCGGCATTTCGGCACGCTCTTTGCAATGGCGGAGACTTACGAAATTTGCGCGGACGACGAAATTAAAAAATCACTCGGCGCGGCTATCGAAAACGGCTTGGAGTACGGGATAAGAAATCTTTTGCGCTACAAGAAAACTGATGACGGTACAGAGATGGCGTATTTCAGCGAAGGTCGCGCGACGACTATCGGGATAAGCGGTCTTGCACTTCTGGCTTTCACGAAATGGACGACATCTACCGGTACGACAAAATATATTTCGCTGATGAATGCTCTTGCCCGCGGAATTATCGCCACTCAAAAACCTGACGGAACTTTTACGCAGGTTTTGAACATAAGAAATTTTTCCGTCCGAAGAGAATTTTCCGTTACCTTCTACGACGGCGAGGCACTTTACGGAATGTTGCGCCTTTACGCCATTACGAAAGAAAAATATCTGCTTGAATCTGTTGAGCGTGCAATTAACGGTTTCGCGGAGAAAAAATATTGGGAGCATCACGATCATTGGATGCAGTACACCTTGAATGAGTTGACGCTTTTTAAGCCGACGGCAAAATATTTTAAGTTCGGGCTTGATAACATTTCGTCGTATCTTCCGAATATTCGCCGCTCGACAGTTCACAATCCCACGCAGCTGGAAATGATTATGGCGGCAGAAAATATGATTCGTCGCATGAAGTCTTTGCCGGATATGAAAGACCTGCTGAAAGATTTGGACGATAAATATTTTTACTCAACGACTGATATTCGCGCCGAGAGAATGTGCAACAGTTATTTTTGGCCGGAAGTCGCAATGTATTTCAAAAATCCCGAACGCATGGTTGGAAGTTTTTATGTCCGCACAGACGCTTTCCGAGTTCGTATCGACGACGTGCAACATACAATTTCCGGCTTGCTTGCATATTACAAATGCTTCAAGGGCGCAAGTGTTGAGCTGCAACCGATTAAGCTTGATAAGCCCGTTGCCGTTGAAAAAGTCGACGCGGTTAGAAGCAATCGCACCGTGATTAAAGCCGGCTCCGTTCGCGTGACAATCGAGACTGATCAAGCTGAACCCGTGGAAGTCGAAGGCGTGAAAGTTAAATCCGTTGCGGTTGAAGAAAATCCTCCGATAAGTGTCGGCATCATGAAGCGCGTTAAAGCAAATTTCTGGGAAATGTCCAACGCCCGCTACCCGATGTTTTGTATGGCGAAACATTTCAACATTGAATTGCTTTTCTTCGCGCCGCAAGATATTGACTTTGAAACTATGACCGTCAACGCCATCACGCTTGAAAATAATGCCGTGGTTCACAAGACCGCGCCTATTCCGAAAATTATCGACAACGATATAACTTACTCACGTCCTGCAACCGCTCCAATAATGCGCAAACTTCGCGAGCACAGCTATTTGATTCGTCCGATTGCCGGCATGAGAAAGCAAACTTTTTACACCACTCTTGCCAAAGACGGACGCTTTAACGATTATCTGATTAAAACCACGACAGTTAAAGACTTCCAACATTTTCAGACGCTCTTCGAGAAGAATAACTTTGATGTCATAATGAAACCCGGTAACGGCGTCGGCGGCAGCGGCGTTGTCCACTTGATTTATGACGACAATAAATGTTTTGTCACGTTCAAGACGGTTACGACTGAATTAAAAACCGTCGACGAGCTGGAAAAATTTTATAACGAACACTTCACCGACAGACCGTATATAATGCAACCTTATGTTACGTCGCGGACTCGTCAAGGCAATCCGTTCGACGTAAGAATTCACGCCAGACGCGGTGCCGGTGGAAAATTTGTAACGTTCCTTTATCCGCGAATCGGCAACGGTGAAGGCGTCATTTCAAACATTGTCGCCGGCGGTTACACAATGGGGCTTGAACCTTTCCTCAAGACCGAATACGGCGACGATTGGAAAGTTGTTTACGATAAGCTGATGTTTTTGAGTGACAATTTCCCCGACTACTATCAATCGTTTTTCAAGGACACGATTTTTGATATCGGCATTGATGTCGGAATTCAAAAACGCAACGGCGATTACGAGTTGAAACTTTTTGAAGCTTACATTCAGCCGGGCTTTACCATGATTCGCAATGAAGTTGCCGTCACGAATTTTGATTACTACCGCTACCTTGACCAAAAAATTCGAGAAGGCTCACTGAAATAAATTCCGTCGAAAAAATTTTTGCCCGCATGTTCGGGTAATTTTTTTGCCGAATACCACGCCGGCTTATGAAACAATCTTGTAATTTTAGCCGCATTATGTTATCATAACTTACGTTGCATAAAGATAGAGGAGGTTAAAATTTTGAAACTCACCCAGAAGAAGATAGACGATTACAATATCGAGCTGACAATTACCGAGGACGCGGCGGCGTTTGAAAAAGCTATCAAGCAATCCGCTAAAGTTCTTGGGCAACGTGTAAATATTCCCGGCTTCCGCAAAGGTAAAGTCCCGCTTAAAATTCTTGAAAAGCACGTCGGTAAAGACGCGATTATCAACGAGGCCAGCGAAGCTCTTTTGCAGAGGTCGACTCGTGAAGCTCTTCGAATTTTGAATTTGGTGCCCGTCAGCGAAAATAAAGCTAACGTAGTCACCAATGAAGAGGGCAAAGATTTTGTCTTCACGTTGACTTTCACGCCATATCCCAAGGCCACGCTCGGCGAATATAAAAATCTTGACGCGGAAAAAGTTGTTGAACCTGTCAGCGACGAAGATGTTGATAAACAGGTTGAGGCTCTGCGCACTCATCACGCCAATTTAATTGATGCGGCGGAGGGCGACGCTATCGTTGACGGAGACTTCATCACGCTGGACTATACCGGAACCGTTGACGGTGAAAAATTTGCCGGCGGCGAGGCTAAAGATCAGCCGTTGGAAATCGGCGCACATAAATTTATCGGCGACTTCGAGGAACAACTCATCGGCGCAAAAGTCGGTGATGAACGCACCGTCAAAGTCACTTTCCCCGACGACTATCACGCCAAAGACGTTGCGGGCAGGGACGCCGAATTCGCTTGCAAAATCAACAGCATTAAGCACCGCGAACTTCCCGAACTCAACGACGAGTTTGTTCAGAAGTTTACCACGTTCAAGACGATTGACGAATACAAAGCCAACATTCGCAAAAATCTTGAGACTAACGCCGAACGCCGCGCAGTCGAGGCTCAACGCGAGGCAGTTCTTGATAAGGCCGTCGAGAACATGACGGTTGATGTGCCGCCCGTGATGATTGAAAATCGCGTAACGCAACTTATTAACGAAATGTCCGCACAACTTCAAGCAAGCGGTATGAACGTCGAACAGTACATGGCGTTTTCCGGACTCACAATGGATAAACTGCGCGAGAATTATCAAGAGTCGGCAAAGAAAGCTGTCCTGCGGGACATCATGCTTGGGAAGGTCGCCGATCTTGAAAATATTTCCGTCACTCAACCCGAACTTGATTATGAAGTCGCAATGATGTCGCAAATGTATCAGACGCCGCCGAAACAAATCATTAAGTACTTGCAGGATAGCGGGCAAATCCTCAGCGTCGCCGCTACAATTCGTCGCCGCAAAGCAATGAAATTCATCTTCGACAACATGGCCGGCGCAAAGGAAGCAGTTAAAGAAGAACCTGCAGCTAAAGAAGAGGTTAAGTCAGAGGCGGCTCCCGTCGAAGAAACTAAAGAGAACTGAAAACTTTTAAGGGCGTGAAAAAATGAACGCCCTTTTTTAAAAACTTTTTGAGGTGGAAAATTATGGCTTATTATGTGCCGATGGTTATTGAGAAGACGAGCTACGGTGAACGCGCTTATGATATTTATTCCCGCCTGCTCAAGGACAGAATTGTTTTCCTCGGCGGCCCGATAACTGACGACGTTGCAAACTCGGTTGTCGCCCAGCTGCTTTTCCTCGAAAGCGAAGATCCCGATAAAGATATTCACCTTTACATCAACAGCCCCGGCGGCGTCGTTACGGCCGGTCTTGCGATTTACGACACTATGCAGTATATTAAACCTGACGTTTCGACGATTTGTATCGGTCAAGCGGCTAGTATGGGCAGTCTCCTTTTGACGAGCGGTGCCAAGGGAAAACGTTATGCCCTGCCGCTGGCAAGAATCATGATTCATCAACCTTTGGGCGGTGCAAGCGGACAGTCGACTGATATTCAAATTCAAGCGCGGGAAATTTTGAGATTGCGCGAAGTCGGCAACGATATTCTCTGCCGCCACACAGGTCAGCCGCGTGAAAAAGTTATGGCGGATACCGAACGTGATAATTTCATGACTGCGGAAGATGCCAAGGCTTACGGCTTGATTGACGACGTTATCACCCGCCCGCCTAAGGCTAGTGAAGAGTGATTAGCAACTAGCAGCTAACCACTAACCACTAATCACTAAACCGGGGGTGAGCGTGTGTTAAAATTCGATAAAGACCACAGCGAACTGAAATGTTCTTTCTGCGGCAAGTCTGAACACGTCGTCAGAAAATTAATCGCGGGCAAAGGCGTTTACATTTGCGACAGTTGCGTTGAGCTGTGCAACGAAATTTTGCAAAAGGATATGGGCGACGAAGATATTGTAGGCACTGACAAGCTCCCCAAGCCGAAAGAAATTAACGCAACTCTTGATGAATACGTTATCGGTCAGGCGGAGGCTAAGAAAACTATTTCCGTCGCCGTGTACAATCACTATAAACGCGCCGGCTATTATCCCGTCGGTAAAAATGGTCTCCAACTGCAGAAGTCAAATATTTTGATGATTGGGCCGACGGGCAGCGGTAAAACTCTCCTGGCGCAGACGCTTGCAACATTTTTGAAAGTGCCCTTAGCTATCGTCGACGCCAATTCCCTAACGGAGGCGGGCTATGTCGGTGAAGATGTCGAAGATATTTTGCTGGCACTGATTAACGCGGCTGATGGTGACATAACCAGGGCTGAACGCGGAATAATTTATATTGACGAGGTTGATAAAATTGTTCGTAAGCCGATGACTGTTCGCGATATTTCCGGCGAAGGAGTTCAACAAGCTCTGCTGAAAATTTTGGAAGGCTCGCAAGTCAACGTTCAAATTCCGAGCCGCCATCCTCAAGTGCCGCCCGATAATATTACCGTCAACACGAAAAATATTTTGTTCATATGCGGCGGCGCATTTAATGATCTCGACCAAATCATTGATAAGCGTATGCGCGGCAGTCAAGTGGGATTCGGCGCGTCAGTCGTCTCAAAGGGTGAAAAAGATGTCGGAAAAATTTTAAAAGACGTCATGCCGGACGACTTGATAGAGGCGGGATTGATACCCGAATTTGTCGGACGCTTGCCGATAGTCGTGACGCTTGACGCCTTGGACGAAAACGCGCTTGTCGATATATTAACCAAACCGCGAAATGCATTGGTCAAGCAGTATCAAAAATTAATGGAAATGGACGGCGCAAAACTCACTTTCGAGGACGAAGCACTTCGCCTTATCGCAAAGGAAGCGATTCAACGTAAGACGGGCGCACGCGGACTGCGCTCAATCCTTGAACGAATCATGCGCAATGTCATGTACGAGGTGCCTTCAGTCGGCGGCAACACAGTTTGTACCGTCACGAAGGACGATGTTTTGTTCAATCAAGAGCCGAAGGTTAAGGTGAGTCAAAAGCGAACACGGAAAGCGATTAACGGATAGTTTGGAAGAGTGGGGGAAAATCCCTGCTTTTTTTCCTAAGGAGGGATTTGGCATGGCTGAAAAAATTACTTTGCCACTCGTGCCGCTAAGGGGACTTGTAGTTTTCCCCAACATGATAATGCACCTGGACGTTGGGCGCGAAAGTTCGGTTAATGCACTTGAGGCGGCGATGGTCACTAATCGGCAAGTATTTTTGGTCGCACAAATGGATACAGATACCAATGAACCTGAAGAAGAAGATTTATTCGAAGTCGGCACAATCTCTGAAATTCGGCAGATAATCAAACTCCCCGATGGCAATGTCCGCGTGCTGGTTGAGGGAGTTAATCGCGGCGTCATGAGGGAATATCATCAATCGGAGAAGGGCAATTATATCGAGGTTGAAATTGATGTTCACGAGGACGTTTGGGACGATTCAATGGAAACTGAAGCTCTTGTCCGCGGAGTGGTTCACGAGTTTGAGGAATGGGTTAAGCTTAGCAAACGTATTCCCTCTGAAACTTTTGTAGCGGTGACGATTCTTGAGGATTACGGGCGGTTGGCGGATTTGATTGCCAGTCATTTGAATTTGAGACTTGATGCCAAGCAAGAAATTTTGAGCTGCCTCAAGGTTGATGAGCGGCTTGAAAAACTTTATGCCATTTTGGCACGCGAGCTTGAAGTTTTGCAAATGGAGTCGCAGATAAGTCAGCGCGTCCGCACGCAAATGGAAAAAATTCAAAAGGATCATTATCTGCGCGAACAACTCAAGGCGATTCATAAGGAACTTGGCGAGGAGGAAGATGCCGGCGAAGAGGCTTCGGGTTATCGCAAGAAAATTGAGGAGGGCGATTATCCCGAAGAGGTTAAAGCGATTTTCGACAAGGAACTCAAGCGGCTGGAGCGTATCCCGTCAATGGCGTCGGAGGGCAATGTCATTCGCACGTACCTTGACTGGCTGATTGATTTGCCGTGGCATGTCTCGACGGAAGACGCAATGAATATCACCGAGGCGGCTAAAATCCTTGACGCGGATCATTACGGGCTGGAAAAAGTCAAGGAAAGAATTTTGGATTTTCTGGCGGTTAAAGCTCTCACGAAAGATAAGCCCGCGCCGATTTTATGTTTGGTAGGCCCTCCCGGTGTCGGTAAAACTTCATTGGCGTCATCGGTTGCAAAGGCAATGGGAAGAAAATTTATTCGGGCGAGTTTGGGCGGTATTCGTGATGAGGCGGAAATTCGCGGCCATCGTCGGACTTACGTCGGAGCAATGCCGGGAAGAATCATTCAGGGTATAAAAAAATCCGGCGCGAATAATCCTGTCTTCCTGCTTGATGAAATTGACAAACTCGGCAAGGACGGTTACGCGGGCGATCCTTCAGCCGCATTGCTTGAAGTGCTTGACCCTGCGCAGAATAATTCCTTCACCGACCACTACATTGACACGCCGTTTGACTTGTCGAAAGTGCTTTGGATTGTCACGGCGAACAGTCTTTCCACGATTCCCAAACCACTGCGCGACCGCATGGAAATTATCACGCTGTCGAGCTACACCGAAAATGAAAAATTTGAAATTGCCCGCCGCTATCTTGTCAAACGCCAGAAGGAAGAAAATGGCCTTAAGGGCAGCGACGTTGTATTTGCAAAGGGCGTTCTGCAGGAGATTATCGCCGAATATACGCGAGAATCCGGCGTCCGTGAACTTGAAAGGTTAATCGGGCAAGCTTGTCGGAAGGCGGCTCGTAAAATCGTCGAAGGTCACGAGGGCGTTGTCTACATCACGAAAAAAAATCTGCGTGACTTTTTGGGGCGACCGAAATTTTTGCAGACGCGTGCTGAAAAGCAACCTCAAATCGGTGTCTCAACCGGTATGGCGTGGACGGAAGTCGGCGGCGATATTCTCCCGACTGAAGCTATCGTCCTCAAGGGCAACGGAAAACTTTTGCTAACCGGCAAGCTCGGCGAAGTTATGCAGGAGTCCGCGCAGGCAGGTTTGACGTACATTCGCAGCCGCAGTGACTTGATGAAACTCTCCGACGATTTTTACGAGAAAAATGATATTCATGTCCACGTGGCTGAAGGTGCGGTTCCAAAGGACGGTCCCAGCGCGGGTATTACGATGGCTACGGCGATGATTTCTGCCCTGACAAAAAAGAAAGTTCGCAGTGATGTTGCGATGACCGGCGAAATTACTTTGCGCGGAAATGTCTTGCCGATTGGCGGGCTTAAGGAAAAAGTTCTGGCGGCGTATCGTGAAGGTATGCACACGATTATTTTGCCGAAAGAAAATGCGCCCGATATTGAAGATATTCCCGAAAGCGTCCGTGAAAAATTGGAGTTCGTGCCCGTCGAGAACATGGACGAGGTCTTGAAAACCGCGCTTATTCAGTGAATTGGAGGAATTACGTTGAAAAGAGAAATTAACCCGTTCGATTATGCCGGCGATATTATTAAAGCTTTGCCGCGAGGAATTCTTTTGACCAGTGAGGCGGAAGATTGCGTCAACGCGATGACTATCGGTTGGGGCACGATTGGTATTGAGTGGGGCACGCCGATTTTTACGGCTTACGTCCGCACGAACAGATTTACCCACGACCTTATCGAACGCACCGGAGAATTTACAGTTTGCGTTCCTTACGGCGAAAAATTTTCCAAGGAAGTCACGAAGGCTATCGGGATTTGCGGCAGTAAATCGGGACGCGACGTTGACAAGTTCGCGCAATCGGGAATTCATATGGTCGAGGCGGATATTGTTCGTCCGCCCGCGATTAAAGAGCTGCCCTTAACGTTGGAGTGTCGCGTCGTCTTCAGCCAACTTCAACCGATTAAAGAAATCAACAGCAAGTTTAAAAAATTTTACGTTGAGAACACCGCGCATTCTGAACCGCACGTCGCTTATTACGGCGAAATCCTCAAGGCGTATATCATCGAAGAATAAAATTTTTCACCAACAAAAAACCCCGTCGATTTAGTGGTTAGTGACTAGTGGTTAGTGGTTAGAGTTTTTCTAACAACTAGCAGCTGGCAGCTAACAGCTAAACCGGCGGGGAATTTTTTTATATCAAGTCTTTGAACTTCGCCTTGTAGAAGTCCTCAAAAATTTTCAACATCTCCTGCTGAATTTCCGAACCGTCGCCCTCATGCAAAATTTCAATGAATCCCCAACGGTCGAGCAGGATTGACGCAATGTGACCAATCGTTTCAATCGTGAATTCGTCAGCGTCGAGTGGCGCAAGTAAGACAATCGCTGTTCGGACAAGTTCGCCGTCTTCGGGATATTTGAAACCTTCGCCGAGTTGCAAAATCCCAAATGCCGGAGCTTTAATCGCCGCACTTTTGCAGTGGAGTAAAAGCATGTGCCGCCCGATAATCAGCGTCGATCCTTTATCTTCGCGCAGAAGCAATGCCTTTGAAATTTCTGCACGGGCGGTATCGTCATCGCCAACAATTTTTCCAACGAGTGCGCAAGCGTCGTTTATATCGGAAATATTTTCGCGGACAAAAAAATAATTCGTCATCAATTCCTGAATCGCCCGCCCGTAAGAATTCATCTTGCTCAAGCCTTCCATGAATGGCGGACGCGGTTCCAATTCTTCCGCACTGCACAAAAATTCTTTATTCTGCCGCGAAAGTTCCGCCTCAATTTTTTTTCGATCCTCCTCAATCATCGCGGCATTAACGACTAAAACCGGCTTTTCTGAACGCGGTATCGGCACCGTTGAAATTATGAAATCGAAATCCTTCGACGCAATGTAATCGGAATTTATTTCGAGTATCGGCACCTCGTCGACAATTTTTATCGTCGGGAAGTTCGCGCGGATTCGGCTTGCCAAAAGTCTTGAAGTCCCCATGCCCGTCGGACACGCCACTATCACTCTATGCACGGCATGTAAAAATTTTTCGCTGTCCGATAACGCCGCGCCCAAATGCATTGCGATATATGCAATCTCCGCGTCCGGTAAAGTTTTGCCGACCTCCGCTTCAACTTCGACGACGCATTTTTTTGTCAGGCTCATCAGTTCAGGATAATGCCGCTGAATTTCTCCGAGCAGCGGGTTGCGAATGTCCATGCGCATTTTCATTCGGCTGATTGACGGCGCAAGATGATTGACCAGTCCCGCCAGCAAACTTTGATTCTTGTCGATGTCACGCCCCGTAATTTTCGCGGCACGTTTCATGATTTGTCTTGCCAGCGTGACCAGCCGAAAATTATCCATCATCGAAATTGTTCCGAGACTCGCCGAACTGTAACGGCTCCTCGCGCCGAGAATATGCATTGCAATGTAAAAAATTTCACTTTCGGGCACGTCCATTGCCACTTCCGCAGAAATTTTCTCCGCTAACTTTTCCGCCGCAAAAAATTCCCGACTGCCCTTCAAACGCGACATAGTTTCCGCGTCGATTGAAACTGCCTCGTGATTTTTTATCCGCCGAATTGCCAACGATAAATGCACTACCAATCCGATAAACGCGTTGTCCGAAAGTTTGTAGCCCAAATCATTTTCCGTCACGCGAATCATGCCCTCAAGCTTCCGCCACTCGCCCGCGTCCATAAGTTCCAGCAAAAATTTCGGCACCTGCGCAACCGGCTCATCAGTCAAATTGTCTTGCATTAAATTCAGCAGCCGCTCCTCGCCGACATGTTCATAAATATAGCGGACAATCGCCCGCCGCAAATCCCGTTCATCGCCCAGCAAACTCACGCCTAATCCCGGCTTGCGCAAAAGTTTTAAACTCTGCTCACGGAACCACGGCTCCAGCTTGTCCAAATCGTTGCTTATCGTCGAATCCGTCACATGCACTTCACTCGACAGCACGAAAAGTTTTATCGGCTCGCGGCTCGAAAGTAACTTGCTGATGATGATTGAGCGTCGTTCATTCGGCGTATACTCGCGTTTTTCACTGGCTTGAAGTTGTTTTGACAGGGCGTAACGTTTGACTTCACTGCCGACGACTTTAATGCCCGCGCCAGATTTTTTTTCCAGCTGCAAGCCGACCGCGTTTAAAACTTCCTCGACCTTTGGAAGTTGCCGCGAAATTGTTTTTGTGCTGACGGATAATTTTTTCGCAATGTCCGCCGTCGTTATGAAAATTTTTTCTTGGAGGAGCAATTTTAAAATGTCCTGCGTCCTTTGCTCCAATAAAATCATCTCCTCAACAAATGCGCGGCACCAATTCTCCCGCCGGCATGTCGACAATCCTGATACTACCCAACGGAGTTTTCAAGCCGACTTTGCCCGCAGAATTTTTCACGACCTCGCCAATCATCGCCGCATTTGAGCCGTAAATATTTTCCCTCATGACGGCAAGAATTTTATCAGCTGATTCAGCCGGCACGATTGCGATAATTTTTCCCTCATTGGCAAGCTCCAACACGTCGAAACCTAAAATATCACAGACGCCTTTGACTTCATCGCGGACGGGAATTTTCATCTCGTCAAGCAAAATCCCGACGTTCGCAGCAGTCGCAATTTCATTGAGCACCGCCGCAATCCCGCCACGTGTCGCGTCACGGAGCATTGAAATTTTCGGTTCGACAGTCAGCATTTCACGAATCATTTTATTCAGCGGCGCGCAGTCCGATTGAATATTTTCGGGCAACTCCAAACCGTGACGCCCTGCCAAAATCGCAGTCGCATGATCGCCGATTGTCCCCGACACCAAAACTTTCATGCCCGCACTAATATTTTTCGCCGAAATGTCAACGCCGTCAATCAACTCACCGACGCCCGCCGTGTTGATGAAAATTCCGTCAGCCTGTCCGCGTCCGACAACTTTTGTATCGCCCGTGACGATTTTAACTTCCGCCTCACGAGCTGCCGCCGCCATTGAGTCGACAATTTTTTTTAGGTCGTCAAAGTCAAAGCCTTCCTCCAAAATCACGCCGGCTGAAATATATTTCGGCACCGCGCCCGTTACCGCCAAATCATTCACCGTGCCGCAAATCGACAGCTTACCGATATTCCCGCCGCGAAAAAAAATCGGGCGAACTACATAGCTGTCGGTCGTCATCGCCAACTTGCCAAGCTTCGCGCCGTCGTGAAGTTCATGCAATATTTCGTTGTCAAAGGCGGGTAAAATTATCTCGTGCAACAATTCCGCACTCAACTTGCCGCCTGCACCATGTGCCATCAAAATTTTCTTAGCCATATCTCACCATCTGAAATTACTTCCTCCGTATTTGAACCACGCCGCGCAAACTCCCTCGACTGATACCATGCACGGGCCGATTGCGTGAAGCGGTTGACATGCCTTGCCGAATAGCGGACACTCCGTCGGATTGATGACGCCGCGTAAAACTTCGCCGCATCGACACGCAGATTTTTTCTCGACGCGCTCAATTATAACGGGTTCGACTTGCTCAATGTCAAACGCCGAAAACTCCTCGCGCATTTTCAAGCCCGACGCAGGAATTTTCCCAATGCCGCGCCAATCAGCGTCCGCAACTTCGTAAACCTGTGCAAGAATTTTCTTCGCCGCAACATTGCCTTCAGCTTTGACGACACTCCGATAATTATTCGTGACTTCAGCGCGACCACCGTCAATTTGCTCAAGCAGACTTTCAATCGCCGTCAAAATCTCTTCCGCCTCAAAGCCGCTGACTGCTCCCGCCACGTGAAATTCTTCCGCCAAAAAATTAAAGGCGTTCGCCCCGATAACTACCGCCACATGCCCCGGCAAAATGAATCCGTCGACTTTAACCGCCGCGTCGTTCAGCAGAAATTTCAGCGCGGGCGGTACCAACTTTTGCGCTGACAGCATGAACAAATTTTTTATGCCTTGAGCTTTCGCCGCCATGACCGTTGCCGCTTGAGTCGGTGCAGTCGTCTCGAATCCCACTGCCAAGAAAATTATTTTTCGCGTCGGATTTTCACGCGCAAGTTTTATGCAGTCCAGCGGTGAATACACAATCCGCACGTCCGCACCTTCAGCCGCCACTGCCGCCAAACTCGTCCGCGTCCCCGGAACTTTCAGCATATCCCCGAACGTCGCCACGATGAATCCTCGCCGCGAATATTCTATTGCCTTGTCGATGTAATCGTCATTTGTTACGCACACAGGACAGCCCGGCCCCGATACCAACTCGATGTTCGGCGGAAGAATTTGTCTTATCCCTGAACGAAATATCGCGACCGTGTGAGTTCCGCACACTTCCATCAGCCGCAACTTTTTATTGCCCGCCGCGAGCTTCGCAATCCTCTCGACGCGCTTAATCTTTTCTGTCATGTCATTTCTTCTTTTTAGTCGGAGTGATTTTACTCTTGACGTGCGTCACAGCACTCTCAATCTTTTTCTTCACGCTTTTAACAGCCCGCTGCTTATTCGTCTTCACCAAGTCGGGCACCGTCTCTTTCATACTGGCTTGCTTCGACCTGTTGCAATGCTTGCACAAACACTGCAAGTTAAACAATTTATCTGAACCGCCATATTTCTGTGGAATGATGTGGTCAATGTCAGCATCAGCCTTCCGAATCTTTTTCCCGCACTTCGCACAAGTGTACCAGCCGTGATTTGATTCGTTGTTCTCAAACCAAGTCTCTCGATAACTTTCCACATCATCAATCCCTTTTTTTTTTTTTGCTTCAGGGCACAACCCCCCCTGCCGCATCCTTCATCGTCATCAACTTTTTCCGAAAGACGGCGGGTGTTCGAACGGGGGAGCCTCTTAACCAACCCCCCAAACCCCGTGGGGTGGTTCGACGCAAAGGGCGAAAATTCCTGCTTGACGGCAAAAAAAAATTAAAAAATTTTTTCAGCCCCGCATGATACTCTCCAGCAGTGCCTCACAGCCGATTAAAATATCCCGATAACTTGCGGCATAATCGTCGGTGTACCACGGATCGTCAACGTCGCGATGTTCGCCCGCAAAATCCATCAGCAGAAAAATTTTCCCGTCAGGGTCGCCGCCGCAAATCTCCTTCATGTCACGAACATTTGAGCGGTCAAGCCCAATAAGATAATCAAATCGCGCATAATCCTTGGCAAGCAAAAGTTTCGACGTGCGCCGCGTGAACGGGACGTTATTTTTCCGCAACTCACGAGCTGTGCCCTCTGATAGCGGCGTGCCTATTGACGGATGACATCCCGCCGACTCAATCAGAAAATTTTTCTCCAAACCCGCCTGCGTCACCAAATGTTTCATGACGAATTCCGCCATTGGTGAGCGGCAAATGTTCCCGAAGCAAACGAATACGATTTTTGTCATGACTGCCTCCTCAATGCTTAAAAATTTTTTCGTCGCTCATGAAAGCTGCAATCCACGCGTCGACGAAATTTTTATCAATCGGCACGCGCTCAATTATCTTGCCGAAAATTTTCTTAACGTCGCGGCAAAATTCCTCGGCACCCTTCCGCAACTCGTTAAAGTCGCAAGTCTCAAAAACTCTTCCCGACACGTCACGCAAATTTTCATGACTCAGGAGCGGCACTCCGCAAAGCCAATATCCGACCTCGCGGAAAGTCTTCAGAGTCAAACGATTTGTCCCGTCAGTCAATTCTGCTCGCAATCGGGACGGGCTTTGAAATTTTTTCGCCAGCACGACGCCTAAACAAATTCCCGCGTAAAGTGAAATGTTTCCGCCGATTTTTTCAAGCAGCACCCTGCCGAATGTCGTTTGCGAAAACAAATTCAGCGCGCTCATCAAGTGGTAAATGCCGAAATTCAAATTGCCGGGCAGTTGCGCGTCAGCACTTTCACTGTCGCCGATGTGAATTATTTTCCCGCTAAGACCTTGCCGCGCCAAATGATTCCAAAGTTCGCCGGTATCCTTTCGACGCCCCGTTTCACACGACAGCAAAATTTTTTTGTAGCCGACGACGCCGCATTTTTTCAGCAGGCGTGCAAGTTCAACCGTCTGCAGGTGAGTATCGGAAATCAGCCAAACTTCATGCCCGCGCCGAATAATTTCCTTGAACCGGGCGACAACCTCTTCACGCGGCAAAATCAATTCGAGTTCCGTATCAAGCTCAAGCTCGCGAATTTTTTTGCAAGTCGCCGCGTCGAGTTTCGTAAGCTCCGAAAAATTTTTATAGATGTCGTCAAGTGTCACGTCAGAAATTTTTTCACGGCGGGCAAGCTCTTCCGCCTCAACTCTGAACGTCGGGAAGTCAAAATCGCGTTCAAGAAAATCTTCAACCTTGAGCCGAATAATTTCGCGGACGTGATGAGGTTCGGCAACGGTGCGCATGATGAGCGTATCGAAGACTGCAAAAGTCACAATCTCGCCTTGATTGAGCAGCCAATCCAATTCATCAGCGGTGTAGTTGCGGGAGCAAAGATATTGCCAAAAATTTTTGTTGCCGCAGTTGACGGAATAAGCGTCGCCGTCAAATTCGCAGTAGCTCATGCCCTCCGACTTCGCGGCAAGTAAAATCGACCGTTCAAAGGCGTGAGCAATCGTCCCGTCAAGTTGTCCCTGTTCGGGCGGAAAATCTTCAATCGTCAAGCCGAGCGTGAAAAATTTCCTCAAAGCCCGCGTCCTTGCCCAAAACATTGTCCCTGCCGGAAAGTCGAAGTAATCGGTTTTATTCGGCGCAATGCCCGCCCGCGTCAAAAGTTTCAAGCCGATTTCGCGATTTGAAAGCCACGTGAATGACGGGTAGGGAATGTTGGCGGCGGGTCGAGGATAAATCACGCCGACGGTCTCATCATCCGCGAAGGTCTTAAAAATTTTTCTGATATGTTCGGGAGTTCCCAACAATGCGTCAAAAAGATAGTTGCGCCAAGATTGCTGGTCACTGCCCTTGTAGAGAGATTTTTTCGAGTGAATGTGCGCGGCAAAATCGTATTCGGGCAAAATGTCACCAAAACTTACGAGGAACGGTGCAACGTCTCGCCCGCGATTTGTAACGGTTCGCACAATAACTTTTTCGGCATTGGGAATTTTTTCAAAGGCGGCATGAACTTTATCGGCGGCAGTCTCGTCGACAATAGAAATCAGCGCGTCGAATTTGTAGGGCATGTTCGCGCAGTAAGTCGCCATGTCGTCAAGCAGGTCAATATAAAAAATGTGCGCCTGAATTGCAATCTTGCCGGGCTGCTCAAAAAGTTCACCGTCAAAAATTTCAGTATAAATAAAATTCAACTGCTCCGACGGCATTTCAACTTGCCACATGCGCGACATTTGCCAAATTTTATAACGCTGCGTATCCTTCAACAGCGGTGCAAAACTCGTGTAAAATTTATCCTTGAGCGCGGATTTTTTATCGTCGTCAAGCGGCAGAGCTTTGTACAGCAGGCGCGTTGCCGAAAGAAATTTTTCCTTACCTTCAGTCTTGAGCCGGCGTTGAAAATTTTGTAGCCAATCATGCTTTGGAGCTTCCGAACTCAAATTTTCCTGCGACTGCTCCTGAAAATTCTTTAACGTTTGGTCGAGGATAGCCGAATAATTTTCTTCACGCTCGCCGAAAATCTCAAAAGTCACGTGCCCTGTCAAAGAAACGTCGAAAATAATTTGCGGGTCAATCGTCCAAAATCTGCGGAAATCGTCGACGACTTCGCCCGCATTGTCACTGAAATTGTCATACTCCGCGCCGTTAATCAGTGTGCGATTAATCTTGACGGAAATAAAATTCGTGTCGGGGTCGAAGCGCAGAAATTTAATCGGGCTGTCAATGTCGAAGTCGAAACGGGCATAAAATTTCCCCGAAGTGTCGACGCTGATAATTTTTTCCGCAACCTTGATGAACTCTTGCTCGTCGCCGATAAAAATTTCCGCGTGAAGCATGGAAAGTTTCTGCTCAAGATTGAACACGTCGAAGCTGCCGCCGTCATGCAGAAAAGTTTTCTCGTCGTAGTCGTAAAGATTTTTGATTTGAGTAGCGTCGGCGGGAGTGCTCAAAAGATTTTTCAGCAACTCCAAACCTGCCAGTTGCCAAGCCGAATTCTTTTGCGCCAGACATATTTTCGCGAAGGCAAAGCGTCGATTAATCTGCCCGTCAATCAAAAACTTATCGGCGTCGGGGAAGACCTCCAGAAAAAATTTGTCGTCCGTGAAACATTCGGCAAACTCTTTGGCAATGAAAAATTTCTCCAAGTCAGCCCGAATCAATTTGTCATAGGTCGTCGCCGAAGTATTCTCCTGACGCGTGCGCCGCAACCTAAATTTCGTCAACCGCTCCGGCAAAATAAAAATTTCTTCCCGCGAACAAAGCCGAATCCACATCAAATAATCCGGCAACTGCCAAAAACCATGCGTCTCGTAAAGCTGAAACTTTTGCACAACTTCACGCCGCAACATCGCACTGGGGTGGCAAAGACAATTCGCGTTGTAAAAAAAATAATTCAGCCACTCTGCACGTGAGCGGTTGGGCTGATTAAAAATATTTTTGTAAGCGTCTTTGGCGTCAAGCTCCTGCGAATTTCCTTGAGTGTCAATAAACTCAACCCACGTAAAACACGCGGCGTAATTTTTGTTGGTGTCGAGGAATGAAACTTGCTTTTCGAGTTTGTCGGAAGTCCAAAGGTCGTCGGAATGGTGTACGGCGATATACTCACCTTGCGCAGTTTTGACGGCTTCAGCGATAGCTATAACCGTACCGCGATTGACCGTGTACAGGAAAGTTTTAATGCGTTCGTCGGCAAAAGTCTTGATAATCTCGCGACTGTTATCGGTTGAGCCGTCGTCGACGATTAAAAGTTCAAAGTCCGCGAACGACTGATTGAGGACACTTTCAATGGTCGCCGCAATGTACGCCGCATGATTGTAGCTCGTCAAAATTACGCTGACTTTAGGCATGGAAATCTCCCTTCTTGTAGGAACTAGGAACTAGGAACTAGATAAACTAATCCCTACTAGTTCCCAGTTCCTAATTCCTAGTTCCTAACAGCCGACAAATCGGCAATGCAGCCTGCCCAACTCAATCCGACGCCATAACCGGCAAGCATGACGCGTTTCAAATTCGACGAACCAACATTTTTAACGACCTGTTCAATGGCAATCGGCACGCTTCCCGAAACTAAATTGCCCGTCTCGGAAATATCGTTGTGGAAAGGCACATCATTTAAGCCCGCCTTGTCGCGCAGATAAGTCATCATGAATTTATTGGCTTGGTGGAAAATGCAATAGTCGAGGTCGGCACGTGTCAAATTTGCGGCACTCAAAATATTTTCGATGAGCGGCGGCACTTCACGCAACGTGAAATAAGTTATCGCCATGCCGTCCATAAAAATTTCGTAGTTCGAGCGGTAGTTGCCGTTATCGTCAGTGGAAAAAATTTCGGGATTGTCGCGGGGCATGTGACGACTTCCTCCGACGGGAATAATCAGCTTGTCAAAGCGTGAACCGTCCGAACCGAATACGAACGCCCTAAGACTTTCCGTATCGCCGCCGTCAATCCAAGTAGCAGTCGCCCCGTCACCGAATAGCGGCCGCGTCGATTTATCGCGAACGTTGATATACTTCGTGTAGACGCTTGAGGTTATGAAGAGAATCTTTTTGCAAAGCCCCGTTTCAATCAGACCTTTTGCGACGGCAAGCCCGTAAATATATCCCGAACAGCCCAGAGAAATATCCATTGTGCCGACGGATTTTTTCAAGCCCAGCCGATGTTGAAGATGTGCGGAAGTGTGCGGGCCCAAATGGTCGGGGTGTTGCGTGCAGAGTAAAATAAAATCTGTCTCGTCGCGGTTAATGTCATGTTCGGCAAAAAGTTTTTCGGCGGCATTGAATGCCAAATCGCCTGCGGATTCATCACTCGCCGATATGTGTCGACACTTCACGCCGATTTTTTTCATGAAGCGGGCGTCAACCAGCTCCGAATTATTTTCAATCGCCGCGGGCAGGTAAGTTGAAATTGCTCTTATCGTTGCAAACATGGGACGCTCCTTTCAGTTGTTTAGGAACTAGTAATTAGGAACTAGGAACTAGTAGGGATTAGTTTATCTAGTTCTTAGTACTAATTCACAGGAACCGCTCAATCAGTTCGTCGAATGTCACTGCCTCGGAATAATAATGCCCTTGTACGTTCGTTATCGGGAAATTTCGCACCGTCTCACGAATCGTCGCGTCTTCTATCCCCTTCAAGCAAACTTTCGTGCCTAACTCCGACGCCAGCTCCGACAAGTGCCGCACTATTTGCAAGTTGCCCGCGTCCTCTATGTGCAAAATGTAATCGCGCTCCAGCTTGATGAAATTCGGTGCAAGGTCGCGCAGAAAATCTATTGACGCTACTCCGCGCCCAAAATCATCAATCAGGCAAAGTATCCCCTTCGACTTAAAGCCGCGCACTATCCTCCGCAAAATATCCGGCTCAATCAATCGGCAACTCTGCGTCAACTCAAAACATAAATTCTTCAGCGGAAAGCCGACCGATTTTGAAATTTTATCTATCTCCTCGAACAGAAAATCATCAACGATTTGTGCGGGCGATATGTTCACGTTCAACATTAAATCCGGCTTGCGCTCCAAAAGTTTGATTCCGTCTTCCATTGAGCGGCGCAAAATCCAATAGCCCAGCTCCTCGAAAAGATAATCCTGCTCCAAATACGGCACATACGCTGCGGGCGGAACGTCGCCGTATTTTTCGTTGTGCCAGCAAAGCAACGCCTCAATCGAAGTCAACTTTTCCGTCGCGGCATTGAAAACCGGTTGATAGCGCAGTGAAAAGTCCTTGCAGTCCATCAAAATGCAATCGCGCACATCGTCCAACAACTTCAACGAATCATGCGTATTCATGCCGATTGCGCCGTTGTAGTTGACCAGCTTGCCGTTGTGATAGAATTTTGAATCTTTGTAGGCAAAACTCAAGCAGGAAAATACCGACCGTTCATCAGTGGAGCCGCCCTCGAAATGAATCATGCCGCCGTTTATCGACAACACTTGACGGACGTTTTCAACCGGTAAACCTGCAAATGCCGCCCGCCGAATTTTTTCATACCTCGCGGCAACTTCTTCAGGAGTCAATGTTTCCGTCAGAAAGGCAAACTTCGCGCCGTCCATGCGATAAACCGTGCCCTCTTGACCGATTGATTCTTGAAGGAGCCAGCCCGCCGCCTGCAATACCGAATTGCCGAAGGTGTAACCGTGCTCGGCGTTGATGTTATTCATCTTGTTGATTCCGCACAGGACGATAACGCATTTTTTGTTCAGCTCGACGACTGCGGCAAGGTCTCGGAAGAAACCGTATTGATTGCGCAGAAGGGTTATCGGGTCGGTACTCTCAAGCAAGCCCTCGTTAATCATGATGCCGCCGATGAAATTGCCAATCACCGCGCCGATATATCGCATCATGGTATATGAACCGTCCTTTAGGCGTGTGCGATATGTCAAGTCGTAGCTTTGAGTTTCGCCGTCAAGCAGAGTTTTCATCATGTGAGTATAGGCGAATTTGTCTTCAGGGTGAATGTAATTTGCCCACGTCGTGTAGCCGGAAATGTATTCGTCGGGCAAGCCGAACAATTCGACGACGGCTTTGCTGTAGCGGGCAGTATCGGTTTTCACGTCGTAAACTATCACGTAGTCGCCGCGCCCGATTACCGTCAAGGCGTTGAACATGTCGTTGAGGTGGTACTCATTTTCTGTCATGAAGATCTCCTTTCTTAGGAACTAGTAATTAGGAACTGGGAACTAGTAGGGATTAGTAGATAGATTGCAAGATTGCAAGTGGTCAGATTGCCAGTGTCTCGCAATCTAGCAATCTAGCAATCTCGCAATCTAGTTCCTAGTTCCTAGTTCCTAATTCCTAATTCCTAAGTTGAGCGGCTGTGTATTTTTCTCCGCCGATTGAAAATGCTACGTCCGCCGAACCTGTAACTTGCAAGCTGCCGCCGTCTGTAAAATTAATCGCAGTGTAATTGCCAACTGTCCGCGCCGAAGAAATGTCATCAAGCGTCAAACCGTCAAACCTCACAACGTCGCCCGAATTGGCGTTTTGAATCCTGTCATTGCCATTACCCAACGCATAAACGAATGTGTTCCGACTGCTGCCGCCAATCATCAGGTCGTCGCCATAATCGCCGCCCCATAACGTCGCGTCACCGTAGCCGCCCTTGAGCGTGTTATTCAATTCATTGCCCGCCAAAACATTTCTGCCCGTCGAGTTGGTAGCGTCCACACATCTTATATCCCCGACGAAAGTTTTTCCTTGCGAACCGTCCAGCCAAATTTCCGCGCCCTCATCAACCGTCAAGGTCGCACGCTTGGCCGTCGCCATGAAATAATTCGCCTGCTTGTCATAAGCTATCGTCTGCAAGTCCACTCGCGCCGCCAAATCATTCAGCTTGAACGTCTTGCCCTGCGCACCCTCAATCATCAACCAATCATTGCCGCT
This sequence comes from Selenomonadaceae bacterium, assembly GCA_017427545.1. Classification (GTDB taxonomy): domain Bacteria; phylum Bacillota; class Negativicutes; order Selenomonadales; family Selenomonadaceae; genus Quinella. The sequence continues at coordinate 24,675 of JAFRSO010000016.1, read as the reverse complement.
GTTGAAATTCAGAGCAACTGTTCCCTCTTTGTTGACGGTGACTTTGGAAACGTCGTTGGAGCCTATGTCAATCTTATCGGGCGTCGCCTCGTCCAGGAAGGCAAAATCTTTAATCGTGTCAATGCCGCTGCCCGCCGCGAATTTAAATTCAGTGTAGCCCGAACCGCTGACCATCGTATCATTTTTCGCCGAAGATGTGATTGTCGTCTTGCCGGCACCGCCCTTTATCGAGTGCACACTATTTACCCACATTGTCGTTGGCACATAGTCCGGACTGTCCACATAAGCCGTATCCAACGTGATGTTGAGGGCTTGAGAAATGCCGCTGAAGTCAACGCCATAATTGCCCGTTGGACTCGGCCCCACGAAATAAACTTCCTCGCCGCTCTTCACAGTCAAATCACTGCTCTCGACCTTGTACCATTTATCTTGCGCTATGAACACGCCCTTATTGAGCACATTTCTCTTTCTGTGGAACAAATTAACTTTCGCGGTATCCGTCACGTTGGAGAGAAGTACGCTGTTGTTGCCGCCGATAAAAGTCAAGCCGTCCGCTTTGAAGTCCACGCCCGCAGGGTCGCCGGGGATATAAAGCGTGTCCGAACCGCTGCCGAATCCCGTATTGAAGCCCTCAACCGTCGTCTTGCCGTTGAAGACGATATTGGAATTGCCGCCGCTCATGGTAACGAAATTGGAGCCTGCGCCGCCGTCTACAAATGCTCCCGCATTTGCAATAATCGTATCATTGCCACTGCCGCCCGTGATTGAACCGTTACGTTTCGCGACTAAAAGTAAATTGTCAGTCTCTAAGCTCGCGTCAAGTGATTCACCTTGCGCAAATCCAACCTTCTGCTTATGACCGACACGGTCGAAGAAATTAACCAATCCGCCGTCATGAACAATCTCCGCAGAATTTATCGACACTTTGCCGCCGCGTGAGAAATTAATTGCCTCGCTGTCAATCGCATTGTATATGTCGCTGTAATTCGTACCGAATCCCGAACCCGTCGACGCGTCGTAACCTTCCAAAGTCATCTTGCCTTCAGGAACGAATAACCACGTATTGCCACCCGTCAATGTCGCGTGAACGTCGCTGCCCTTGCTGACAATCGTATCATCACCGGAAGTAATGTTGACGCGCTCCGAGGTATTTTCGACAATCGCCAAATCTCCGCCGCCCAATGTCACGTCCGCTTGAGAACTGATAACTGAAGTATTTTTCGGATTGAAGAAGCTGATTATATCCTCCGTCGACGTGCTGCGCGTGATTAAATTTTCCCTGCCGTAAATGTACGCGTCGGAACCGCTCAAACCTATAATCACGTCGCCCGACTTCGCTTTGAGTTCGGTATCATTGACGGTGTAAGTGCCGCCCCTCGATACCGTCAAGCTCGCATTTTCTGCAAGATCGATAATTTTATAGCCGTCGTCGCTGATTCCAACCGATTCATCGCCCGAAATCTGCAGAGCATTGCTGCTGTTGATTGTCACTTCATGTGCCGTGAAGTCGCCGCTAATCGTCCCGTTTAAGCTGTCAACCGCTCCAACGTAGCCGCCGTTTGAATCAAAATCCGCCTCCAACTCAACGCTCTCATCGCCGCTGATATTGTACGTCCTTTTGTCGAAAGTGATTGAACCTTCCGTCGCCGTGTCCACGTAGAAATATTGTCCCGCGTATTCGTCATCAGCAGGAACTGCACTGCCGCTAATGCTCGTGAGGCCACCTGTTACAGTCGCGCCGCCCGATATGCCGCTTACTTTTACCAAGCCCATTGTACTTGCTTGCAAGCTGTAATTGTCGGAGCCTGCCACGAGGACTTTTTCCGTGAAGAGTTTTCTAACATCATCACTCGAAAAATCACCAATTGCGGCTTCCGTATCCGTGATTACGTGACTTAATGTGTAGGAGCCGTTCGCACCCGTCACTGTCAAACCTTGCGGCACATCTTCCGTCAACTCAAATGTTCGCCCGTCAACCGTGACCGTAGATTTTTCATACAAAACGAAACTGTTGCCACTGCCGACAATCTTGCCCGCGTCAACCAATCTGACACTACCGCCGCCCGTGGTGAATATAACATCTTTGCCGCTCACGACCGATGAATAATTCCCGCTGATTGATAGCGTCGTAGTCTCGTTGTAGCCGTAAATCGTATCGTTGCCGCCTGTGTATTCAATGACATCATTAGTTGCCGTCGAAGCCAAGCTGATAACGTCATCGCCCTCTGTGCCCACTATGCTGACATTGCTCCTGCCGATTGTATACGTTCCGGGGGATAGCAATTCAAGCTTTTTGTTCTCAAGGGTATGAGCCTCGCCATTGATTTTAATCTCATCGTTCATCAGCCCGACATTTTCAAGGTAGAGAAAATCATTTTTGCCTTTGTAGAGCATGAAACTTATTCCCTCGTCAAAAGTTTCATAATCGCTGCTGTTGACGGAAACTGCCGAAGTATTATTGAAGCCGATAACAGTATCAATGCCGCCGTCGTAGTAAAGCAGGACATTTTCCCCGCCAATCGACACCGAATCATAACCTGCGCCGGGATTAACCGTGACGTTGGAACCGTTGACTTCAATAGTGTCATTGCCGTAACCGCCGTTGACTGTCAGTTGATAGCTGCCGGCTGTCAGCTGAATAGAATCGTTGCCGTAATCGCCGTTGACGACATTTTGACTGCCGCTGACTTTCAAAGTATCATTGCCGGCCTCACCATTTAAGGTGCCACGACTGCCGCTTGAGACGATTGAATCATTGCCCGCCTTGCCTCTGATTGTGACATTGGAGCCGCTGTTTTGAATCGTATCATTTTTAGCAGAGCCGGTGATTAAAGTATCGTTCGAGGTGTTATTAATGTTGAGCGCGGGAATTTCGTAGTTGATTATGTTGAGCGTGTTCAAGCTTGCGGCATTAGCCAGAGTGATTGAGCTGTCCGCAACTTGTACGACGACATCAGAGCCGCTTTGAACTGTCGACCAACTTGCCCCGCTAGTCAAACTCAACGTCGCCGTTTCATTGAAGCCAAAAATTTTATCGGAGCCGTCGCCCGTGGCATATTCAAAGACGTTACTTGCAATCGACGAACCTTGCAAGCTGATAACGTCATCACCTGTGCCGCCGTTGAGAGTCGTATCATCGCCTTGATTGATGATCGTATCATTGCCCCGGCCGCCTAGAATACTTGCGCTGTCGCTGAAAATCGGGTTGATAAAATCATTACCTGAGCCGCCCGAAATGACTGCATAACCGCCCATAGCCCACGTTGAATTCGCGTCAGTAATCTCGCCCAAAATGGTATCGTTACCTGCGCCGCCGTCAATGTTGGTGTAATGACCTCTGGTTACGACGATAGAATCATTACCCGCGCCGCCTTTGAGTGTCGGGTAATAGGCGTGATAGTTGTAAATGAAATCATTGCCGGAGCCGGCATTAATTAAAACTTCGTTCACTTCGCTGTTGGAAATTGAATCATCACCTGTGCCGCCGTAGATTGTCGAACTTGCCCCAATGTTTGTAATTGAGTCATTGCCGCCGAGTGCATTAACCGTTACATTGTATCCGCTGTTAGAAATCGTATCGTTATATTTTGTTCCGCGCAGAGAAATATTCGGGGAGAAATTGTCAGTGCTCCAACCTTCGCCGTCAGCTTCGGCAACAAATCTGAACACGGCATTGCTGTAACCTACGGGGTCATCTAAGCCGGAGCGGGCATGTCCTGCCCCTTCGACGATAAATTTTTCTTTGACTTCTGCGCCCGACTCGTCGTAAAGTTCGTGTAGCATACTGACCGGTGCAACACCGTCGTCGTCGCCGCTAATGAAAAGAGTCGGCATTTTTACGGAAGCGATAGAGTCAATGGGAGCGGCGTCGTGCAAGTAATAGCCCGTCAAACTTTGTGCGACAGGATCTATAAGCGGTATAATTTCAGACGATATACCGAGTGCAGCAAGTTCAGGGTGGCTTGATACAATCGTATCGAAAGTTTTCATAACATCGCTGTAGCCGCAATCCTCAACAATCGACGTGACATTTTTGATGTCGGAGCGGGCGGCGGCAAGCATTGCGGTTGCAGCACCCATTGAAACGCCGTGCAAAGTAATTTTAGAATCGGGATAACGATTGACAATTTCTTGCGTCCAAAGAGCAACGTCTTGACTTTCAGCCACGCCCATCGTCAGCCACGTACCTTCAGACTTACCTGCGGCGCGTTGGTCAATCATCAAGACATTGTAATCGTTGGCAAGATAAAAAGTCGCGAAAGGATTCATTGACGCTAAATCGCAGCCGTAGCCGTGAACCAGCACGACCCATTTGTCATTAGAGTTTTCCGGCGTGTAGTGAACGCCGTAAAGTTCCAGATTGTCCGCGCTCTTTATCGTCCAATCTTCTTTTGCAGCGTAATTTGTCGGAGTGGGCCCTGTAATTTCAGTCGGGTTGAAAACAAGCCCTGCTATCACCGGATAACCGGCTTCAGTGCGTTTCAAAATCGCTTCAACCACCTGAACAAGCGGATTACTTGACGCAATGTTGGGATTAGACAAACTCGCCGCGTCGACCAATGTAATTTTGCTGTTCCCGATTGTGACAATTAAATCGTTGCCGCTGACTTGCGTTGTATAGGTACTGTCAGAAGAAAGCGTGGAATTTGAATCGAAACCGTAAATCGTATCGTTGCCGTCGCCTGTCTCGTAAGTGATGAGAGCCGAGTCGCTGCTCAAAGAAATTAAATCGTTGCCACCAGCCGCGTTGATTGTGGTTGAGCCGGTGCCCGCAAGAATCGTATCAGCTTTAGCCGAGCCGGTGATAGTCGTCGAAGAGTTGCCGCCGCGTATCGAATAGACGTTGTTAATCCAAATGGATTCGTCGTTAGCCACGTCGGCGGTATCAAGCGTAACGTTAATCGGGCGAGTGATGCCGCTGAAGTCTATGCCGTGATTCATCTTCGCAGTCGCGCCAACGTAATATTGCGCCTCACCTTTAGTGACTTTGTACCACTCATCGTCGGCGATATAAACTTGCTTGTCGAGTGAGCCGTTCATTGCGTAATACGTATTGATTTGCGCCGTCGAAGTGATGTTTTTAAACGTTAAAGAGTTTGTGTCGTCGTAGAAAGTCAAGACGCCCTCTTTGAAGTCGACAGCGGGATAATCTTCGGGAATATAAACCGTGTCGGAACCTTCGCCGAAACCGCTCTTGAAACTTTCGACTGTGGTTTTACCGCTGAAAACGACTAATTCGCCTGAACCCGTCGCAACTCCTGATTGAATAGTAGTATCCATAATATAATCTCCTTTCTTAGGAACTAGTAAATAGGAACTGGGAACTAGTAGGGATTAGTAATCTAGTTCCTAGTTCCTAGTCCCTAACTAAACGTCGATGGCGGGAACTTTAGCCCGAACAATAATCATAACTACCGCGAGGCAAGCCAGCGATATTCCCAATCCGAGCCAGCCGTTTTGAGTGATGCCCGCAACGAGATATCCGACTACGCAGCAACTTGAAACCGTCAAGACGTAGGGAACTTGCGTAGAAACGTGGTCGATATGATGACACTGCGCACCCGCTGAAGCTAAAATGGTCGTGTCGGAAATGGGGGACGCATGGTCGCCGCCAACTGAACCTGCCAAAATCGCGGCAATGCAAATGACGAGCAGATTAGCGGCCTGTTCAGCGGGAAGGTTGACGAGTACTGACATTGCAATCGGAATCAAAATGCCGAATGTGCCCCAACTGGTACCGGTCGCGAAAGCCAATCCCATTGATACGAGGAAGAAAATTACGGGCAGGAACATAGCCAGAGAAGCGTTTTCCTGAACAATGCCGCCGACATAGCCGCCGAGATTCAAATAGCTGTCAGAGCAAATGCCCGAAAGTGTCCACGCCAAGCAGAGGATAAAAATTGCGGGAACCATAGCTTTGAAGCCTTGAGAATAGCATTCGCAATACTCACTGAAGTTTACGACCTTGCGCGGCAGATAGAGTAGCGATATAAAAATCAGGGCGATAAATGAACCTAGTGCAAGAGCTTTAGAGGCGTCACAATCCGCGAAGGCGTCGGAGATAGATTTGCCGTCATGAATACCGCCCGTGTAAAGCATGGCGTAAATACAGACGCTGATGAGGACAATCAGCGGGAGAACCAAATCAACAATTTTACCTTGACCGCCCGAAGATTGTTCGCCGCTGACGTTATCTTGATATTCGGCGGGAACTTCAAAGTGCTCATTATTCTTGCGGACTTCTGCACCCATTGTAGCAAAATCACGTCCTGTGACGACGATAAACGCCATGAAAATCATAGTCAAGATAGCGTAGAGGTTGAAAGGAATGGTCTGCAGGAAGAGTAAAAATCCGTCGATAAGCGAGCCTTCGGGAAGTGATGAACCTACAGCCGCCGCCCAACTTGAAACGGGCGCGATAATGCATACGGGAGCAGCGGTTGAGTCGATGACGTAAGCGAGTTTGGCACGACAGATTTTAAATTTATCGGTGACGGGGCGCATGATAGTACCGACGGTGAGGCAATTGAAGTAGTCGTCGATAAAAATCAAAATGCCCAAAAAAGCCGTCAAACCGAGGGCGGAGCGTTTACCGGAAATTACGGAGCGTGCCCAATCGCCGTAAGCCTTGGTAGCACCGGATTTACTGATAATCGCAACGAGAATTCCGAGTATGACGAGGAAGACCAAAATGTTGACATTGCCGCCAACCTTGCTTTCCATAATATCGAAGAAGGTAACGATAGATTCGAGAAAGTTGCCGCCCGTAAAGAGCATTGCGCCCGCGAAGATTCCGATTATCAGCGACGTATAAACTTCCTTCGTCCAAAGCGCGAGGATTATCGTGATAATCGGTGGCAGCATTGACAACGCAGAATTTTCCATTAGCATAAAACCTCCTTTAGGAACTAGTAATTAGGAACTAGGAACTAGGGATTTTAAACTTGTTCATTGTTCCTTGTTCCCTGCTCCCTTAAAACTCAAAGATTATAACAAAAAAATTTTCTGCTGTACAATCGATTTTGAATTTTATATTATGCGTGCGGCAAGTTAGTGATTAGCTGGAGAGCTGTTAGCGTGAGAGCTAGTAGCTAACAGCTAGCAGCTAACAGCTAAATCGACCGAAGGGAGATTTTATGAACTCATTCCTAATCGGCTTGCAATTTCTGACGCGGCTAAATATAGTCAAGCAAAGTGTTTGGACGGAGCAAAGTTTCGGCGAATCGGTAAAATATTTTCCGGCAGTGGGAGCAGTAATCGGAATCATAAGCGCGGCAGTAGTCGGAGCAGTGAACCTTTTGGAGTTGCCGCTATTGACGGGGGCAGTGGGATTCGCGACGCTGATAATATTGACGGGCGGTATACATTGTGACGGGCTGATGGATTCGGCGGACGGATTATTTTCGGGTCGTGAGCGTGAAAAAATTTTGGCGATAATGAAGGATTCTCGCGCAGGATCATTCGGAGTAGTCGCGATGATTTTAGTGGCAGTGATTGAAGTTTCGACGTTGGCGGAGCTGGCAAGATTGTCGACGTGGGATTTATGCGCGGCAATATATTCTGCGCCGATAATCGGACGATTGATGATGGTCGTGACAATCGGGGCATTTCCTTACGCCAGGGAATCGGGCATGGGTAAAGCGTTCGCACAATTCACAACGCGTCGGACGATAATCTTTGCGGCACTCGAAGCGATAATACTACTGTTCCCGCTCAAAAGTCTCAATGCGGCGGCGGCAATTATGGTTACATTTTGCGTGACGTGGCGATTCGGGACGTTTGCAGTAAATAAAATCGGTGGCGTGACGGGTGACATTTACGGCGCAGTGACGACGCTGGTTGAAATGTTCGCGCTGATGACTTTTTTGGTAACCTGCTCCCTGTTCCCTAGTACCTAGAACTAGGTGCTAGAACTGGGGACTAGGTATTTTTCCCTAATTCTAGTACCTAGTTCTATTTCCTAAAAGAGGTGACTTGGTTGAAGAAATTTTTGGCAGTTATCGCAGTAAGTTTTTTATTGACGGGTTGCAATGATGAAGTCGCAGTTCAAAAGCCGCCACTAGTCAAAGTTCAGAAAATCGCCGTAACCAATGCCGCGTCGGAAGAAAATTATTCGGGCACAGTTCGCGGACGCTACGAAACAAATTTGTCCTTCCAAGTCAGCGGCAAGATAATTTCCCGCAACGTTCAAACGGGCTCGCGGGTTAATGCCGGTGAAGTTTTGATGACGCTTGATCCGAAAGATATTGTCGAACAATCGCGCAGTGCCGAAGCTCAAGTTGCCTCGACACGTGCTCAACTGCAACTGGCCAAGACCAATCTCGACCGCTACAGCGAACTTTTCAAAGCCGACGCGATAGCCGCCGCAGTCCTCGATCAATACAAAACTCAATACGACGCCGCGCAAGCTGCTTACAATGCCGCAGTTGCTCAAGCCCGCCAAAGTCAAAATGCCCTAGAATACACGACGCTTACCGCAAATGCCGACGGTGTAATTTCTGCCGTCAATGCTGAAGTCGGGCAAGTCATTTCTGCGGGACAAAGTGTTTTAACCCTCGTGCAGACCAATGAACTTGAAGTCGCCGTCGATATTCCCGAAAATAAAATTTCTGCCGTGCAAATCGGTCAACCCTGCGCGATAACTTTTTGGGCGACGAATGATTCAGTCAGCGGCACAATCCGTGAAATTTCCCCAATGGCTGATTCGACTGCGCGGACATTTACCGTAAAAATTTCTCTACCCGACGTTCCGAACATTCAGCTGGGCATGACTGCCAATGTTGCCATGCGTGAGTTTTCGCCGAGTGTGATTATCCTGCCGTTGAGCGCAATTTATCAGACGGGCGACGCCGCTAAAGTTTGGCTGGTTGAAGGCGGGAAAGTTTCACTCAAGCAAATTGACATTGCGGCCTTTGATGAAAATTCCGTTCAAGTTCGCGGGCTTAAAGCCGGCGATGTAGTCGTCGTGGCTGGTGTCAATAAATTACATAACGGGCAAGCGGTTAGGATTAGGAACTAGGAACTAGTTTTCTAATCCCTACTAGTTCCCAGTTCCTAATTACTAGTTCCTAAAAGAGGTGACGGGCTTTGAAAAATTTAACTGAACTGTCGCTTAACAATCGCCCGCTCATTTGGTATTTTATTATCGTGACGTTTATCGGCGGGATTTTTTCATACTTCAACCTCGGACGCATGGAAGATCCAAAATTTGTCGTCCGTGAAATGATTGTTGCGGCATATTGGTCGGGCGCGACTGCTGATGAAATGCAGGAGCAGGTTACCGATAAAATCGAAAAGAAATTGCAGGACATTCCGCATCTCGACAATCTGCGCAGTGAGACGCGTCCGGGTGAAACGGTGATTTATGTTGAGCTGAATGAAAATCCTTTAACTGCCGAAATTCGTCCGACGTGGCGTGATGTTCGCAACTACTGCAAAGACATTACCGACTTGCCCGAAGGCGTCAAGATTTTTTTTAACGACACCTACGACGAAGTTTTTGGTTCGATTTACGCAATCACGGGCGACGGTTTCACTTATGAGGAACTTCGCCGCAATGCCGAAGAAATTCGCCGCTTACTTTTGGGCGTTAAAGATGTCAAAAAAATTGAACTCGTCGGCGTGCAAAGTGAAATTGTTTACGTCGAAATTGAGCAGACGAAACTTTCAGAAATGAGCATAAGTCCGCAAGTTATTTCAAGTACGCTTGCCGCGCAAAATTCTATGACGCCCGCGGGCATGGTTGAGACTTCAAGCGACAATGTTTATCTTCGAGTGACGGGAAATTTTGACGACGTGGACGCGATAAAAAATCTTCCGATAAATGCGGGCGGAAAAATTTTCAGGCTCGCGGACATTGCAAAAGTTGAGCGGCGATTCATTGACCCGCCGAATTCCAAAATGTTCTTCAATGGCAAAACGGCAATCGGAATCGCAATCGCAATGGAGGATGGCGGAAATATTTTAAAGCTCGGTGAAAATCTTGACGGCATGGTTGAGCAAATTCAATCGGAATTGCCGCTGGGCTTGGAAATTTCGCAGGTGTCCGATCAACCTCAAGTCGTCAAAGAATCAATTGGCGAATTTGTCGAGACGCTGATTTTGGCAATCGTGATAGTTTTGGGCGTGAGTTTTGCAAGTTTGGGCTTGCGCACGGGATTAGTCGTGGCAGGGTGCATACCGCTTGTATTGGCGGGAACATTTTGCTTCATGTACGTGCTTGGAATTGACTTGCACAAAGTTTCACTCGGCTCATTGATAATCGCGCTGGGACTTTTGGTTGACGACGCGATAATTGCCGTGGAAATGATGAGCGTGCAACTTGAGCGCGGGCTATCGAGATTCGACGCGGCATGTCATGCATTTAACGTGACGGCTAAACCAATGTTGACGGGCACGCTGATAACTTGCGCGGGCTTCATACCGGTTGCCTTCGCCAAGGGAATTGCCAGCGAATTTTGCCGCGACATGTTCCGGGTCGTGACAATCGCGCTGATTCTGTCATGGATAGTTTCAGTCATGGTCGCGCCACTGTTCGGAACGTACATTATCAAGGTCAAGAAAAAATCTGAAGAGGAACTTTACAGCAGTCGATTCTACAAAATGTTCCGACGCGTGCTGGAAATTTTTCTGGACAACAAAATTTTGGTGTTGAGCGGGACAATCTGCGCATTTGCTGCTACAATATTCGCGGCAGGTTTCGTTCAGCAAGAATTTTTCCCGCCGTCGATACGTCCTGAAATTTTAATCGAATTGAAATTGCCGGAAGGTTCATCAATGGCGGCGACACAATCCGAGGCTGAACGCTTCGCAAAATTTTTGGACACGGAGCGTGCCAATCTGAAAAATTACGCTTACTACGTCGGGAAAGATACGCCGCGTTTCGTATTGACGATTGCCCCGAAGACTGCCGCCGATAACGTTGCAAAATTCGTCGTCACGGCAAATGATGACAATCGCGACGCGCTGATTGATAAAATCACCCGTGAGCTTGAAGAAAATTTCCCGCTCGTCCGCCCGAATATCCAACTTATTCAGACGGGGCCGCCCGCCGATTATCCGATAATGATTCGAGTTTCGGGTACCGACATTGAAAAAGTTCACGCGCTTGCAAGGGAAGTTGCCGAAATAATTTCGCAAGATTCAAATGCCGTCGACGTTCACCTTGACTGGGACGAGAAATCCAAAGTCGTCCGCATTGAACTTGACCAAGATAAACTTCGGGCAATGGGCGTTACAAGTCAAGCGGTTAAGTCCACGCTTTACACGGAAATCACCGGCGCGAAGGTTGCCGAATTTTACACGGGCGACAGGACGATTGACATTGATTTGAGATTGGCGGCGGCTGATAGAAATAATCTTTCCGCGCTGAAAAATTTGCCGATATATTTAGGCGCGGCGGGATATGTTCCACTCGAACAGATTGCAAAAATTTCTTACGCCGCGGAATACGGATTGATTAAACGGCGCAATCTCAAGCCGACAATCACGGTTCAGGCAAATATTTTATTCGGCACGGCGAATGACGCGTCTATTAAAGCATTGGCGGCGACGGAAGATTTACAGAAAAATTTACCGCTTGGCTATTCAATCGAACCAGGCGGCGATCTGGAGGCAAGCAATAAATCAACTAAACATTTGCTGATAATGTTACCGCTGGTCGTGTTCATAATCATGACGCTGCTTATGTTCCAACTGCACGACGTGAAGGCAATGATTTTGACTCTGTTGACTGCGCCGCTGGGATTAATCGGAGTGATTTTCGCGATAATAATTTTGTCGAAGCCGCTGGGATTTTTGGCGGAGTTGGGAGTAATCGCGCTGTCGGGAATGATAATCCGCAACTCGGTAATATTAATCGACCAAATTCAGCAACACATGCTGGCGGGCGAAAATCTTCACGACGCAATAATTGATTCGGCGATTTTAAGATTTCGGCCGATAATGTTGACGGCGGCGGCAGCGATTTTGGGAATGTTCCCGCTAATGGTAAGTATTTTCTGGGGGCCAATGGCGGTTGCGATAGCTGGCGGATTGTTGGTAGCCACGGTGTTGACACTGCTGGTTTTGCCCGTCATGTACGCAAGCGTTTATCAATCGGCTTTCCCCATAAAATAAATTAAGTTTTACAGCAGTAAGGAGTTTCAAAAATGATTAAAGAGGCTATCGTTAAAATCGTGAACAAGGAGGATTTGAGCTACGACGAAGCTTTTGCCGTGATGAATGAAATCATGAGCGGCGAGACTTCCCCGACTCAAAATGCCGCATTTCTGTCTGCACTGTCGACGAAGAGTGCCGGCGCGGAAACTACTGACGAGATTGCAGGTTGTGCGGCGGCGATGAGAAGTCACGCTACGACTGTCGAAACGGGCATGGACGTTTTTGAAATTGTCGGGACGGGCGGCGATAATTCGCACAGCTTCAACATCTCGACGACTTCAGCGATTATCGCGGCGGCAGGTGGCATGAAGGTTGCCAAGCACGGTAACCGCGCTGCGTCCTCAAAATGCGGTGCTGCAGATTGTCTTGAGGCTCTCGGCGTCAACATCAATCAAAGTCCCGAAAAATGCGTTGAGCTTCTGCGTGACGTGGGAATTTGTTTTTTCTTCGCGCAGAAATATCACAGCTCAATGAAATATGTCGGCGCGATTCGTCGGGAACTGGGATTTCGGACGGTGTTTAATATTCTCGGCCCGCTCACCAATCCCGGTAAACCTTCAATGCAAATTCTCGGCGTTTATGCGGAATATCTCGTTGCACCGCTTGCACAAGTTCTGATTAATCTCGGCGTCAAGCGCGGCATGGTCGTTTACGGTCGTGACAAGCTCGACGAAATTTCTTTGAGCGCACCGACTTCGATTTGCGAAATTAACGACGGCTGGGTTAAAAATTTTGTCATCACGCCCGAAGAATTCGGATTCGCCCGTTGCAGTCGTGAAGATTTGCGCGGAGGTGATCCTACCGAAAATGCCGCGATAACTCTTGCGATTTTGCGTGGAGAACGTGGCCATAAACGCAACGCCGTATTGCTCAATGCGGGCGCGTCACTTTATGTCGGCGGTAAGGCTGAAAGTTTTAAATCAGGCGTCAAACTCGCGGCTGAACTCATTGACAGCGGCAAGGCTCTCGAAACGCTGGAAAAATTCATCAGGAGGAGCCATGACGATACTTGAAAAAATCGCCGAACGTACAAAGTTACGCGTCGCCCGTTGCAAGGAAAAATTTTCACTCGACGAACTCAAACTTCAAGCGTTGTCAATGCCGCGTGGAAATTTTTCATTTGAGGCCGCGCTGAAAAATTCGGGGCTGTCATTTATCTGCGAGTGTAAAAAAGCGTCACCGTCGAAGGGCTTGATTGCGGAAAATTTCCCTTACGTCAAAATTGCGCGGGCTTATGAGTCGGCGGGCGCAGATGCCATATCGGTTTTGACGGAGCCGGAATTTTTCTTGGGCGACGATAAATTTTTGGCGGAGATTGCCGCGCAAGTTTCAATCCCGTGCTTGAGGAAAGATTTCGTCGTTGATGAGTACATGATTTGGCAGGCGAAAATTTTGGGCGCAAGTGCCGTGCTGTTAATCTGCTCAATTTTGGACGACGCGCAGTTGAAAAATTTTTTGGCGACATGCGACGAATTGGGATTGAGCGCGTTGGTTGAGGCTCATGACGAAATTGAAATTCGGCGGGCTTTGAATTGCGGCGCGAGGATTATCGGCGTGAACAATCGCAACCTCAAGGATTTTTCCGTTGACATGAACAATGCCAAAAAACTTCGGGCAATGGTTCCGCGTGAAAAAATTTTCGTCTCGGAGAGCGGCGTTAAATCTGCTGACGACGTGAAAAAAATTCGTGAACTCGGAGCGGACGCGGTTTTAATCGGGGAAGTTCTCATGCGTGCCACCGATAAAAAATCCAAGCTTGACGAATTGCGAGGCGGCTCATGACTAGGATAAAATTTTGCGGGCTGAAAACTTTGGATGACATTTACGCCGCCAATGAAATTTTGCCCGAATACGTCGGATTTGTCTTCGCGCCGAAAAGTAAACGATACGTCACGCCCGCTCAAGCTGAAAAATTACGTGGCGCATTGTCGGAAAAAATTTGTGCGGTCGGAGTCTTCGTGAATGAAAAAATTTCAACAGTCGCCGAATTGCTCAACGCGGGCATAATCGACGCGGCTCAACTTCACGGTGACGAGGACGACGGCTATATAAAAAATTTGCGTGCCCTAAGCGATAAACTGATAATCAAGGCGTTTAAGATTGAGGAAATAGAAAAACTAGTTCCTAGTTCCCAGTTCCTAGTTCCTATCCTGATTGACGCGGGCGCGGGTGACGGTAAAGTTTTCGATTGGAGTTTGTTGAAAGATTTTCGGGGAGAATATTTTTTGGCGGGCGGACTTAATCCCGAAAATGTCGGCGCGGCGATTGAACTTTTACACCCGTTCGCAGTCGACGTGAGCAGCGGCATTGAAACTGACGGCCGCAAAGATTTTGGAAAGATGAAGGCGTTCGCGGACGCCGTAAGGAAGGATTTTTTATGACGAATCAAAACGGACGCTTCGGCATTTACGGCGGGCAATACATTCCCGAAACGCTGATGAATGCGGTCATTGAGTTGGAGGCGGCGTACAATCGCTTCAAGGACGACGAGAATTTTAATCGCGAACTCGACGAGCTGTTTAAAAATTACGCGGGCAGACCGTCGCTGTTGTACTTCGCAAAAAAAATGACTGATGATTTGGGCGGCGCGAAAATTTATCTCAAGCGCGAGGATTTGAATCACACCGGCTCCCATAAAATTAATAACGTCCTAGGTCAAGCATTGTTGGCAAAAAAAATGGGCAAGACGCGTTTGATTGCGGAGACCGGCGCAGGTCAACATGGCGTGGCAACTGCAACTGCCGCCGCATTGCTCAACATGGAATGTGTCGTTTTCATGGGCGAGGAGGATACGCATCGGCAAGCTCTCAACGTCTACCGCATGAAACTTTTGGGCGCGGAGGTTATCGCCGTCAAGAGTGGTACCGGCACGCTCAAGGACGCCGTAAGTGAAACTTTCCGCGAGTGGACGAATCGCATTGCCGATACTCATTATTGCTTAGGTTCAGTTATGGGGCCGCACCCTTTCCCGACGATTGTCCGCGACTTTCAAGCTGTCATATCCCGCGAAATTAAATCGCAAATTCTCGAACTTGAAGGCAAACTTCCCGACGCGGTAGTTGCATGTTGCGGAGGCGGCTCAAATTCTATCGGCACGTTTTACAACTTCATCGGCGACAAAAGCGTTCGGTTGATTGGTTGTGAGGCGGCGGGCAGAGGCGTTGACACTTTTGAGACTGCCGCGACGATTGCCACGGGTCGGACGGGAATTTTTCACGGCATGAAGTCTTATTTCTGCCAAGACGCCTACGGTCAAATTGCGCCGGTCTATTCAATTTCGGCAGGGCTGGATTATCCCGGTATCGGCCCCGAACATGCATATCTTCACGACATCGGCAGGGCGGAATACGTCCCGATAACTGACGAGGAGGCTGTTGAGGCCTTTGAATATCTTTCACGCACTGAAGGAATTATCCCCGCGATTGAATCGGCGCACGCTGTCGCCCACGTCATGAAGATTGCCCCCGACATGACCAAGGATAAAATTATCGTCATCACACTTTCCGGCCGCGGCGATAAAGATTGCGCATCAGTCGCCCGCTATCGTGGTGAAAATATTAGCGATTAGCTGTTAGCTGTTAGTTTCTAGTTCCTAGTTCCTAGTTCCTAGTTCCTAATAAATTTTTTGACGGCGGCAGGGGAATTCGATAATGCGGCGAATAGTTCAGTGAAAGTGGCAATAGCTACAAGAAATTTAGGAGGTATTTTCAAATGGCGGAAGAAAAAGATTTGGTAAAAAGCGATACCGGACTTGGCGCGATAAAGATTGCTGACGAGGTTGTCAGTATCATTGCGGGACTTGCGGCGACGGAGATTGACGGCATTGCGGGCATGAGCGGCGGTGTTGTCGGCGGCATTGCAGAAATGCTCGGACGTAAAAATTTCTCCAAGGGCGTCAAAGTCGAAGTCGGCGAACGTGAAGCGGCTGTCGACCTGTTCATCATCGTCAAATACGGCGCGAGAATCCCCGACGTTGCATTGGCGGCTCAAGAGAACATCAAGAAGGCTATCGAGACTATGACCGGTCTTTCGGTTGTCGAAGTCAACGTTCACGTGCAAGGCGTCAGCTTCCCCGAAGACGAAGCTAAAGAGGAAGATACGCGCGTCCATTGAAACACGAAGATTTAATTTTGTCAGGAGGTGAAGAAGTTTTATGGGGATAATTCGACGCCTTATATTACTCTTTTACGTCCTGGCAGTGCTGGCAGCTTTAATCGTGGCAGCGGGCGTATGCCTGCAAATTATCCCGCAAAATATCTGGCAAAAAGAATTGGACTTCATAATCTCGCGGCAAGAGACATTAGCGGTGCTGGCGGGAATGTTTCTGGCAAGTTTGATTCTCTTGACGGGAGTTTTTGCACGTAGCGGAAACAAATTGTCGATAGCGTCGGGCGACGTTCACTTGGAAATTGGCAAGCCCGGCGAAGTCAAAGTTACAGTTCCCGCGATAGTCGGCGTGGTTGAAAGGGCAGCAATTACAGTTAATGGCGTGCGCGAGGCTCAAGCGGCCGTTTATCGTCAAGATGGCGCAATGCCAATTAAAGTTCGGCTGACGATAACGCTAGGTCAAGGTTTTTCAGCGCCGAAAGTCAGCGAGGCCACTGTTGCCGCAATCAATGACGCCTTGAGGACAGCTCTTGAGCTTGAGAATGTGCCGGTCGAAGTCAAAGTAAACGAAGTCACACATGCAGTTATCGAGCGCGACAAGCGTGTTGTTTGAGGTGCCGACATGTTAAGAGATCTAATCGGGAAAATTTTACATAAGACAAAAAAAGTCGTGACACTTTCGGCGCGGACGAGCAGTGGAGATTTTTTGTTGCAAAAGACGGACTTCGGACTGGTTCGCGTAGAATTTTCGGTGATTCAAAAAATTGCCGAGAGAGCTTTGTCACAAATCAAAGAAATTCATGAGGCAGAAGTTTCGGTCGAAAAAGTTACAACTACTTCCGTGGTGCCGATGAAAATTCGACTGACGGCGACGTTGGCTGAAGGATGTTCCGCGCCTAAAGCAAGTTTGGCGGCAGATCAAGTAATCAACGCGGCATTGAAAGAAAATTTATCGCCTGAATTTTATGTGCCCGTCGAAGTCAAAGTTCGCCAAATAGTTAAGCCCGTTACACAAAAGCGGCAACGCGTGAGGTAGGCGGTGATTTAAATGTTCGAGGCAATCAAAAATTTTGTTATCGACCTGTTTGAATCGCACCGCACAAGGAAAATCGGCTTTATCACGGGACTGGTTGCGGGCGCGGCGATTTTGTCAATCGGCTTTTTTAACACACTGTTTATATTTTTGTGCGGGACAATCGGATTGTTCGTCGGTTCCAGATTCGACAGCAAAGATGATTTGGTTGAAAAAATTCTTCACAAGCTCGACGAAATCTTACCGGAGAAAATTCAGCGTTGGTGAGGGTTAGGAACTAGGAACTAGGAACTAGAAAACTAATCCCTACTAGTTCCCAGTTCCTAATTACTAGTTTCTAAGGAGAAAATATGAGTCGCAAATTTGCACGAGAGGCAGCCTTCAAGGCGTTGTTTCAGTTGGATTTTAATTTCGAGGAAGACAATCGCGAATACTGCGAAAATCTTGCCGTTGAAACGATGTTTGACGACAATCCCAGACTGACGAAAAAAGATTTGGCATACATTGAAAGCACGGTCAAGGGCACGCGGGCGCATCTTGAAGAGATTAACGAAATCATAACGGCGCATTTGAAACCGGGCTGGCAGCTGTCACGGATCATGGCGGCGGACAGAAATATTTTGCGACTCGCCGTTTATGAAATGCAATTTGTTGAGCCGGCTATCCAGAAAAACATCGTCATTAATGAGGCGGTGGAGCTTGCGAAAAGATACGGTACCGACGATTCAAGCCGATTTGTAAACGGTATTCTTGAAGCAATTTCAAAGTGAATCTTACACATAAAAAATTTCCCCCTCCAAAATCGGAAGGGGATTTTTTCTTTGCAAGGGAACAGGGAGCAGATTTTAACTCCTAACTCCTTTGTAAGGAAGAAGGAATAAGGAACAAGGAACAAGTTTTAACTCCTAACTAACTTGCTGCCGCTGATTTTGTAAGTCGCGTTGTCGATATGAAAACTCGTCGCCGTGAAATTTTTCAGCGTGACAGCATTTGAGGTTGAACCGACCTTAAACGTTATCGCGGAATTTTTGTAAGTCGCGGAAAAATTCAGCCCGTCAAGCGTGAGAGTGTCGCCATTATCAAAGCCGAAGATTACATCCTTGCCGTCGCCTTGAGCGTAAATAAATTTATCTGCACCAGCTTCGCCCCAAAGTGAATCGTCACCCTTACCGCCGAGGAGAATATCATTGCCTGCCCCGCCATAAAGTTTATCGTTGCCCGCATTACCGATAATCGAATCATTGCCCGCCTCGCCATAAATTGAATCCTTGCCACTGCCGCCGAGTATTGTATTTGCAAGCGTATTGCCCGTGATTTTAACGGCAGTTGTCCGCGCAGAGGCGTCGATAGTTTTTATTGCGGAATCGACCGTCACGGGGGATTTTGTCGAGTTCGTCAAGGTTAAAGTTGTCGAGCCGCTGACGATCGTCGAATAACTCTTGCCCGCCGAATCGATCATGTTGAGAGTTTTACCTTTGCCGTTCTTGACGGTAAGTGAACCGCTGCCGATTGTGAAGACGACGTTAGAGCCGCTGACTGTCGCCTTGGAAACTGCCGCGCCGATAGAAATTTTATCGTCCGTCGCGTAATCGGTAATAACGTCCTTGCCCGCGCTGTAAACGAACAAGTCATTACCCTTGCCGCCCGTCAAGCTGTCATTACCGCTGCCACCGTTCAAGGTATCGGCACCGTCACCGCCACTTAATGAATCGTTGCCGTTACCGCCGAGCAATTTATCATTACCAGCCCCGCCGCTTAAGGTATCGACACCGTCACCGCCACTCAATGAATCGTTACCGTTACCGCCGAGCAATTTATCATTACCAGCCCCGCCGCTTAAAGTATCGAGACCGTCGCCGCCACTCAATGAATCGTTGCCGCTTCCGCCGAGCAATTTATCATTACCAGCCCCACCGCTCAAGGTATCTGCACCGTCACCGCCACTCAATGAATCGTTGCCGACCTCACCGAAAAGTTTATCATTTCCTTTGTTGCCGAGGAGAGTATCATTGCCCTTGCCGCCATAAATTGAATCATTCTTGGAGCCGCCGCTGATTGAATTGGCCAGTGCATTTCCGGTAATTTTGATAGCAGTCGTGCGTTTCGAGGCGTTGACATTTTTAACGGCCGCGTCGAGTGTCAAAGGTGAGGTCGTCGAATTCGTGACGGTAAGGAGTGTTGAAGGCGTCGCAGATTTTTCCGTGCCCGCAATGTTGAGCTTATCCAAACTCGCCGCGCCTATCAAAGAAATTTTCCCGTTGCCGACAGTAACTATAATATCCGAGCCGCTCTTTAAGGTGGAGTAAGTGCCGTTGCCGTTGCCAATTTTCAACGTGTCGTTTGAATCCAAACCGATAATTTTATCGAGGCCGTCACCTTCAGAGTATTGAATCAAATTATGATCCGCGTAACTGCTTAAGCTGATGAGGTCGTTGCCTGCACCGGCGTTGATTGAAACTCTATCGCCGCTGTCGTTGTAGACGGAATCATTACCCGCGCCGACGTTGATTGAAACTTGCGAGCTGTAATCGTTAAAAACATAATCCTTCCCGTCACCGGTATTGATTGTTACATTGTCGCTATAGTTGTAAACAGAATCATTGCCTGCGTCCGTATTGATTGTGGCATATTGGCCGTGGTTGTTATAAACGTAATCCTTTCCATCGCCGCCGTTGATTGAAACTTGCGCGCCGTAGTTATAAACAGAATCATTACCTGTGCCACCGAGGATTGTTACTTCTTTACCTTCGTTGGAAATTGAATCGTTACCTGCGCCACCGTTAATTGAAGTTTTGTCAGGAGAGCTAATAATAATTTCTTCGTATTCCTCATCTTCGTCTTCCCAATCTTCATAGTAAACAATTTCTTTTACAGCCAGATTGTAAATCGAATCGTTGCCACCCAGAGCTGCAATCGTCGCGTCGGCCAAAGTGTTCTCGTAATAGTCGTCGCCTTCGGTGAGGGTAATATAAGTTTCCGCAATGTTGAGCGTCGCCAAATTTGCCGCGTCTTGAAGAGTAATCTTGCCGTCGCCAACCGTCACTATAATATCCGAGCCGCTCTTTAAGGTGGAGTAAGTGCCGGTACCGTCGCCGATTTTGAGCGTGTCGTCCTCATTGAAACCGGCAATAGAATCGTTGCCGTCACCCGCCTTGTAGAAAATCACATTAGCCGCAGTGTATTCACCCAAGCTGATGATGTCGTCGCCAGCCCCGCCGTTTATCGACGAGTTCGAGCCGCTGTTGGAAATATAATCGTTGCCAGTCCCACCGTTTATCGACGAGTTCGAGCCGCTGTTGGAAATATAATCATCGCCCGTACCGCCATCAATTGTCGTTTTGTTTTGTGAATAATAGGAGACTTCATCTTTTTGATTGTAGTTGTAAATTTCATCGTTACCTGCCCCACCATTAATTGAAGCATTTGTACCTTCGTTGTAAATAGTATCGGAACCTTCGCCGCCGTCTAGTGTAACGTTGTCGGGCGAATAATAGGAGTCCTTATCTTCATCATAATATTCATGATAATTATTTACGGTTACAGTCCGATTGTAAATATAATCGCTACCTTCGCCACCGTTTATGGACGAGTTGTCGCCTTCGTTTATAATTCTGTCGTTGCCTGCGCCGCCATCCATTATTGCGCCGTAAGCTCCGCTAAAGTCAGTGTAAGTTGACCACTCCTGCCTAATTTTTATTAACGAATTGACAATAGAATCGTCGCCTATGCCGCCCATGAGAGTTGTATGGTTTCCATAGTTGCGTATGGTGTCGGAGCCTTCACCACCGTCAATTAAAACATTACCGCCGCCGCTGTAACCGGAAGAGTAGCCGTTATCAATTGAATCATTTCCCGCCCCACCCATAAGCGTAACATCATAGCCTTCATTGTAAATGGAATCATTATCTGCACCGCCGTTGATTAAAGATTTATCGGGCGAGCTGACAGTCTTATAATATGTGTCGTACCATTCGTAGCCGGTTCCGAAAGGTTCCACCTCATCTATTTTTCGT
This sequence comes from Selenomonadaceae bacterium, assembly GCA_017427545.1. Taxonomy (GTDB): domain Bacteria; phylum Bacillota; class Negativicutes; order Selenomonadales; family Selenomonadaceae; genus Quinella. Next base: position 3,363 of record JAFRSO010000016.1, on the reverse strand, counting down.
AAATTCCTAATGAGGTCGTCACTCGCGCCGCCATCAATTGTTGCCTCTTTACCATAGTTGCGGATAGAATCGTTGCCTGCGCCACCGAAGATTGAAGTGTTGTCCGGGGAAGTAACAGTTTCTTCAACATAATACTCCCCATCTTCGGAGTAAGAATAATCTTCATCTTCTTCATAGACCATTTTTGTTGTAATGTCATTGGAAATTAAATCGTTACCGTTATCGCCTTCGATTGTAACTTTTCTACCGTAATTGGTAATGGAATCGTTACCTTCACCGCCGCTGATTGACGTGTTGTCAGGAAAATAATATTGTCTGTCCTCGTCGTAATCTTCGTCTTCGTCATAATCTTCGTTTTCGTCGTAATCTTTATTCCAGGCGTTGTAAATAGAATCATTGCCGCCGAGAGCTTGAATCGTCGCACCCTCACCGGTGTTGGTAATGGTATCGTCGCCTGAAGTGCCGCTGACCAAGCTGTTGGCGGTAGAGTTTTCAATCACAGCCATAAAATCATCTCCTCAAAAAATTTTTTTAATTATAGCAAGCATAACATTTACGCGCAAGAAAAAATCTTTTTATGATTAAAAATTTTGTTGTAAGACTTCCAAAAGCGCGGTATAATTTTAATGATTAGGGAGCAGGGATTAGGGAACAGGGAGCAGTTTTTAACTCCTACCTCCTACCTCCTAACTCCTAACTAAAAAACGGGGGATTTTTAATGGACGTAATTGCACTGGTGGGGCCGAGTGGTACGGGCAAGAGTCATCGAGCTTTACAAGTTGCCCGCGAACATAATGCTGACGCGATTATCGACGACGGAATTTTAATCAAGGACGGGCACATTGTCGCCGGCGAATCAGCTAAGACCGAAAAAAGTAAAATTATGGCAGTTCGGCGAGCAATTTTCGTTCTGCCCGGACACGCCGACGACGTTCGCGAAGCAATCAGAACTATTCAGCCGCACAGAATTTTAGTTATCGGCACGTCAGAAAATATGGTTCACAAAATCACAAAGACGCTCAAGCTTCCGTCAATTCAACTCATCGTTAGGATTGAAGACATTGCGTCGCGCAGAGAAATCGAGACTGCGCAATTTCACCGCCTAAAAGAAGGCAAACACATTATCCCCGTTCCGACAATCGAACTCAAGCCGCATTTTTCCGGATTTTTGGTTAATCCCCTCCAATCAATTTTCAAGCAATCAAATGTCAGGCGTCGCAAGCTCGGTGAAAAATCAATCGTCCGACCTGTTTTCAGTTACTACGGCAAGTTGATTATCGATGACAAAGTTATTCAAGCTATCGTCGAGAGAATCATCAAGGCGCGCGAATTTGTCAAGAGCTTGAAAAATGTTACCGTCAAACACCTGCTCAAAAATGACGAAGATCACGGCTTGACAATTTCCTGCGAAGTCGTCTTGAGCTACGGCAATCATATTCCGACGCTTATTCAGCAAACTCAAAGTCACGTCCGCGACGCCGTGGAATTCACCACGGGCATGATTGTCCACGCCGTCGATATAAGTGTCCGCGCCCTTTATGTTGAGCCGCGCCGAAGAATTTTTTGACTTGAAATGAGGTTAGGGAAAAGTAAAACCTACTCCCTGCTCCCTGAAGTGAAATTTTAATCTGATTCTAAAAAAATTTCTTGTCTTGAAAAATTTTTTATGCTATCATACATGTAATAAATTGGGAATAATTTTTTCAGTCCACGGAGGATAAGGGGTGAATTATCATGGCTATGACGGTGGGCGGAGTAAATCCATATGTAAGCAATTATAATCGTATCGATAATATCTCACAGAAAACGACTCAAAAAATTTCGACAGGTTCCGAGCATCCGAGCGCATCAATGGGCGCGGCTGAATACGCGATAAATGCCCGTTTGACGAGCAATATCGGAGCAACGTCGCAGTCAATCCAAAATTCGCAAAACATTAGTTCGGCGGTTAAAGTTGCTGAAGGCGCGACGAAAAATACTCTTGACGGCTTGTCAAAAGTCAGGGCACAACTCATCAACGCGCTAAACGACACTAACGGCACGCTTGACAGGCAGGCTCTTCAAAAGAACATCAACCAGATTGTCGCGCAGATTAATTCAAATGCTTACGTTCAATACAACGATATGACTTTGCTTGACGGCTCAAAAAACAGTTTGAAGTTCGCCGGCATTGACGGTTACGAAAACTTTCAAGTGGGCGATCTTCGGACGAGTACTCTGGGCTTGACGGACGAACAGGGCAATGTTACAATCGACGCGTCGACTAATGAATCTGCGAAGGGTTCGTTGGCATTTGTCGACAGCGCAATTTCAGTTGTCGGCGATATTCTCGACACAATGCATTTCTTGGGCGATTACGTTGCAGACGGTTTTTCGCCAGACATTTCTCTAACACTCGAAGAGGCAACTACTCAAGGTGCACAACTTCAACGTTTGGAGTTCCAGCAGGCAAATTATGTGACAATGGAAGAAAATCAGATGGGCGCACAAGCTGTCTCGGAAGATACTGACATTGCACGGCAAGTTATGAATCTTCGCAGCGAGCAAACTCAACAACAATTTGCACTCTTCGCCTCGAAGATGTTTGACCAAAATCGCATGAACGTATTGAGCTTGTTACCTTAAGCGGGCATAGTTCATCGGTAGAATGAGAGCTTCCCAAGCTTTAGAGGTGGGTTCGATTCCCATTGCCCGCTCCACATGAAATTTCCAAGAGGCACGTCACGCGGCGTGTCCTTTTTGATTTACAGCTTGCTTTTTTTGTAAAGCGTGATATAATCTGCGCGTATCGATTTGGGGCGAAAGTTCAAAGTCGAACGTAAGAATTTTTGTTAGTTGTAAGGAGATTTTTTTAATGGCTTTTGAAGACAAAACACTCGTGTGCAAGGACTGCGGTAAAGAATTTATCTTCAGTGCGGGCGAGCAAGAATTTTACGCGGAAAGAGGCTTCGAGAATGAGCCTGTGCGGTGCCGTGATTGCCGTGACAAACGTAAACGCAATCGTGACAGCGGTGAGCAGAGGCAAATGTTTACGGTGACCTGCGCTGAATGTGGCAAGGAAACTGAAATACCTTTCCAGCCGAGAAACGACCGTCCCGTTTACTGCCGCGATTGTTTCAGCAAACATCGTCCTGCACGGCGCGAGCAAATTTGATATAGGAACCGGGAACTATGAATTAGGGACTGGGGATTTTGAACTGTCCCTAGTCCCTTTTCACATTTAAAGACCGGCTATGAAAAGTCAAGAAGCTGAAGCCGGAACATAAGATTTATTATCACGAAGTACGGCGAAAATAATAGCAAGGATTTTATGACAGACATGCCCAATGGCAGTCAAATGATCTTTACCTTCGGCACGTTTCT